>CAMJGU010000070.1 GCA_946405325.1 uncultured Clostridia bacterium
TTCTGCCGAAAATACTTGTCTGGAGACGGACCGGGAAGATAGGTAGTGCCGACACAAAAGAGAGCATCGTATGATGCTCTCTTTTGCTATGTATTCTGCCCTACAGGAACGTTTCACGGTATAAAAATGAGGGGCGCTGTACCTGAACAGCGCCCCTCATTTTTTGCTTTAAGAATCAGTCCAACGCCCGAATCCAAGCTTGCAGCTTGCCGTAGCCACCGTGCTCCCACTGGTTGATGTCCGCGTTTTCCTTGTTGATCAGACAATCGGTCAGCAGGAAGGTTTTCATACCCAGCTCACCCGCCGGCATGTCCTCGCTGACGTCGTTGCCCACCATGACGCACTCGTTTGCTGTGATGTGGAAACGATCCAACAGCTCCTGATAGAAGCCAAGATCCGGCTTGCAGTAGCCGCTGGTTTCATACGAGGTGATGAAATCCACCTCGCTCGGTTCAATGCCTGCCCAACGCAGTCGGCTTTCCATGGCTGTAAGCGGGAAGATCGGCTCGGTGGCGACGACCACATGGAAGCCCAGCTCCTTGCACAGCTCGATCGTGCGCTTCGCCTCGGGCGTGTAGCCGCAGCTGGAGGAGATACGCTGAAAATCGACCGCGTAAAATTCTTCAAACAGCGGACGATCCGTAAGAACGCGTTCGCCGGTGACTTTGACAAACTCCTCCCAGAAGATCTCCTGATTTCTGCGCGTGCCGTCGTTGTACTGCATGGCGCTGATGCCGGCGTTGATGCCGTTGATCAGATCCTCCGGCTCGTAGCCGTGGGGCAGCATCTTTTTCGTCAGCACCTTGAAATACACCTTGGCAAAGGTGGCGCCATCCATTGGCAGCAGCGTGCCGTCCATATCAAAGAAAATGTACTTGGTTTGCATCGGGTTTCCTCCTATGTTTTGGATCGCTCGGGCAGCTCCGCAACGACCGCGGAGCAGAGCACCAACGCCGCACCCAGCGCCTGTGCAAGGGTCATGGGTTCACGCAGCACCAGCGCGGAGAGTAGAATGGCGATCACGGGATCAAGATAACTGAGCAGCGCCAGCGTCTGCGCCGGCAGAGCGTCCACGGAGCCGAAATAGAGCGCGTACGCGCAGCCGGTGTGGACAAGTCCCGCAACCAGAAGCAGCAGGAGAACCGCTGGGGTAAAGTGGATCGTGCCAAGATCCTCAACCAACAGCACGTAGGGAATCAGGACGGCGCCCGCGGTGCCGATCTGCACGATGGTTTTGTCGTAGGCGGGAACGTAGCGGATAAATTTGTTGAGGATCACAACGCTGGCGTAGAGCGCCGCGGCGCCGAGACCGCAGAGAATACCGCGCCATTCGCCCGCGCTCGCAAAGCCGCTGCGGGATACGCCGGATACCAGCACCATGCCAAAGAGCGCGGCAAGCACGCAGGCTGCCTTGCGGAGCGTCAGACGCTCGTGCAGCACAAAGGGAACGACGATGAGAATGAACACCGGCGCCATGTAATAGCACAGCGTCGCCACGGCGACGGTGGTGTAGCGGTACGCTTCAAAAAGCAGGATCCAGTTGAACCCGATCATCACGCCGGAGATCACCAGCCGCGACAGCATGGGCTTGATGGCGTCCCGGTCGAGCCGTCCGCCGCGCAGATGCACCAACGCCAACAAAAAGAGCGCACCGAGCAGACCGCGGGCCATCGCGAGGAAGCCGGACGGCACCGGCAGATAGCGCCGCACCAGACCGATCGTGCCGAAAATGCACATCGACGCGATCAGCGAAAGGCGGGCGCGGGTCACTTCGCTTTTCACAGGTCAAACAGCGTCGGCGTGATGGGGCGGTCCAGCGCGGCCTCCGTTTTGACCGTGCGGAACGCGCGGGAGAAAACCAGAACGACAAAGATCAAAAACACAACGGAGGATACCCCTGTGCCGATCATGGCGCAGGAGTCGTAGAAGCCGTGCAGGAACACGGCGATCAGATACCCGGTGCGGAGCGAGCGGCTTGCGCCCTCGTGGTCGCCGCGGACAGCCAGATACTTCGCGCGGCTGTAGTACACGCCCATGAACACGGCGAAGGACATATGCCCGGGGATCGCCAGCAGGGCGCGGGGCAGCGCGACGGAGAGGCCGTAGATCGCAACATACTGCACGTTCTCCAGCGCGGCGAAGCCGAGGGAGACAAACACCGCGTAAACAACCCCGTCGAAGCGGTAATTGAACGCGGGATGGTTCCAGGAGCGGAGCTTGAGGAAGAAGAGCTTGGTGCCCTCCTCCACCGCGGCGACCACCAGAAACGCCAGCGCGATGACGTAAAGTCGGCTGTCCGGCGCGACAAAAATGCCGAGCAGGCGCTCGCCGATACCCTCCAGCACCATGGAGGAGAGCGCCGACAGACAGCCCATCACCAGCAGCGAGAGGAGCAGCCCAACGGGCTCTTTCTCGATCGTGTCGTGGCGGTAGATATAGCGCAGCAGAAAGATTGCCGGCAGCAGCGCCGCCGCGAGATAGATGACGGTCGGCAGCAGCGTGAGAATGGGAAACGCAAAAAACATGGTTCAGTCCTCCGTGATCAAGTGCAGATGCGGGTTTTCCTCGCAGGCGTCCTGCAGCAGGGCCTGCAGCACGTCGGCATAAACGCCCAGATGGGCAAACAACGCGTCGGTGTGGACGAGCCGCAGCTCGGTGTCCTCGGCCAGATCGGTCAGGCAGTCGAACAGCGCGTCCAGATTGCGGCCGTAGTATGCCGGAAGCGACAACTGCCGCGCGAGCGCATCGTGCAGCTGATCCCGCGTTTCGATGGCTGCGCCGTCAATGAGAGCGTTCATGGCTCATTCCTCCCCGTAGAGCAGTTCAAAGGTTTCGTAGTGGTCGCCGGTGTAGTAGATCAGGCCGTCGTTGGAAAAGACGATGCGCTTCGCGCCGCGGCTTTTGGCACCCAGCGTGTCGATGTCGCATTCCGTGTACTTTCGACCCTCCGCGGCGGGCAGCAGACCCTCGTAGTTGCCGAAGCGGCTGCCGCCGATGCACTTGCCGGGAGCGTATGGCTCCAGCGAGCCGCCGGTCCAGCCCAGCGCCTCCGCTTCCTTCTTCGTGATGTAGTTCTCCGGCAGATGCCCGTAGAGGTGCAGGTACAACGCCACGTCCTCCTTGGAATCGTAGACGCCGTCCTCGGAGAGCGCGACTTCCTCTTGAACGTCCGCCGGCGGCGCCTGTGCGTTCGCCTCGTCGGTTTCGGCAGAGGGCGCGGCAGCATCCTCCGGTGCGTCGGGCAGGAGCGTCAGCTCCGGCAGCGGCTCATCGGCAGGAGCGCTCTGGGGCGTCACCGCGCAGGCGGCGAGGGAAAGCGCCAGCAAAAACGCCAGCAACAGTGCAAATACTCGTTTCATCATATGGTTATTTTACCATGAGCGCGGGAAATTAACAGTCAGCAAAATAGACGGAAAACGCCGGAAAATCCGGCGCAGAAAAGGCGAAGATTGACAGAGTTGGACGCGGAGGGTAAACTGGAGACGAAAAAAGTCCGGGAGGCAGTCTCATGGGAGAATTCAAAACAATTTTGGAAGCCATCGAACGCGGGGAAGCCGCCGCGCTGACGCGCACGGTGGACGGAACAACCTACAAGCGCCGTTTTGTGCCGCGGGAGCGGCTGATTTTGCTCGGCGGCGGGCATGTGTCCCACGCGCTTTCCCGCTTGGCGGCGACGCTGGATTTTGCCGTGACCGTGGTGGACGACCGTCCGATGTTTGTAAGCCACGAACGTTTCCCGGAGGCGGAGCACATTGTCTGCGACGGCTTTGAAAGCGCGATCAAAACGCTTTCGATCCGCCCGACGGACTATGTCTGTATCCTGACCCGCGGCCATCGCTGGGACGGGGAGTGCCTGCGCGCGCTGCTCGCGGGTACGGAGCCGAGCTACCTCGGCATGATCGGCTCGAAGCGCCGCGCGGCGGGCTTGCTCGGCGCGCTGCGGGACGAGGGCTTCGACGCGGGGCGCATCGGGCGCATCCACGCGCCCATCGGGCTGATGATCGGCGCGGTGACGCCGGAGGAGATCGCGGTGTCCATCGCCGCGCAGCTCATCGAGCACCGCCACGCTATGCCCGCGGAACAGGATGACACGGCGCTTTTCCAGACGAACACGGACCTCGATATGCTGCGCTTCCTCGCGGGCGACGCGGAGAAAAAGGCGTTCTGCCTCGTGCTGGAGACCCGCGGCTCCACGCCGGTCAAGTCCGGCGCGGCGATGGCGGTGGACGCGCTGGGGCGGGGGTACGGCACCGTCGGCGGCGGCTGCGGCGAGGCGGAGGTCATGCGCCGCGCCCGCGCGCTGCTCGCCGCCGGCGGCAGCGATATCGTAGAGGTGGACATGACCGACGACGCCGCGGCGGAGGACGGCCTCACCTGCGGCGGTACCATGCGCGTTTATATCGAAGCGATTTGAGAAAGGCAATTCCATGCAGCGTGAAACAGACTTTACCAGCGGGCCCATCGTCGGGCCGCTGCTGAAATTTTCCCTGCCGATCCTGCTGGCGCTGTTTTTGCAGGCGCTCTACGGCGCGGTGGATCTGCTGATCGTCGGCAAGTACGCCGCGGCGGCGGACGTCTCCGGCGTGGCGGTGGGCTCGCAGATCATGATGACGATCACGAACCTCATCAGCTCCTTTGCCATGGGTACGACCATCCTGCTGGGGCAGAAGATCGGCGAGGGTGACCGCGAAGCGGGCGGCCGGATCATCGGCACGAGCATCGTGCTGTTCTTCACCATCGGTGCGGCGATGACCGCGCTGGTACCGCTGCTCTCGGGCGCACTGGCGGACGCAATGAACGCGCCGACGGAGGCGTTTTCGGAGACGAAGCGCTACATCGCCATCTGCGGCGCGGGCAGCATCATGATCATCGCCTACAATGTGCTCGGCAGTGTCATGCGCGGCATCGGCGACTCCAAGACGCCGCTTGTCACCGTGGCGATCGCCAGCGTGTGCAACATCGCGGGCGATCTGCTGCTCATTGCGGGCTTCGAGCTGGGCGCGGCGGGCGCGGCGATTGCCACCGTCGCCTCGCAGACGGTGAGCGTTGTCGTGTCGTTCCTGCTGCTGCGGCGCAGAACGCTGCCGTTCCGCTTCACGCGGCAGCAGATCCGGCTGGAACCGGACACGGTGCGCCGCATCGCGCGCTTCGGCGGCCCGATTGCCCTGTCGGATATTCTGGTGGGGCTGTCGTTTCTCGTCATCCTCGCCATCGTCAACAAGCTGGGACTGATCGCCTCGGCGGGCGTCGGCGTGGCGGAGAAGGTCTGCGCCTTTATCATGCTGGTGCCCGCCGCGTTCATGCAGGCGATGAGCGCCTACGTCGCGCAGAACCACGGCGCCGGACGGCACGACCGCGCGATGCTCGGCCTCAAGATCGCCATCGGCCTCTCCACCGCTTTCGGCGTTGTGATGTTCTACGTCGCCTACTTCCACGGCGACCTGCTCTGCGGATTGTTCTCCAACGACCGGGAGGTGGTGCTGGCGGGCTGGGATTATCTGCGCGCCTACGGCATCGACTGCCTGCTGACCTGCTTCCTGTTCTGCTTCATCGGCTTCTACAACGGCC
>CAMJGU010000071.1 GCA_946405325.1 uncultured Clostridia bacterium
AGCTTGCTCGCGCCGGTCTTGAGCGCCTTTTCCTCCAGACCGTCCAGCTCGCCGTCGCCCTGGCCGACGTCCGCCGCCACCGCGATGACCTCCGCGTTGTTGTAGTGCTCCTTGAGCCACGGAATGATGATCGATGTATCCAAACCGCCCGAATAGGCGAGTACGATCTTCTTGATGTTTTCCTTATTCATGGTCGCGCCTCCAAAGTGAATAAAAATAGTCCCATACCGAAGTATGGGACTATTATAGGAATGCAAAATTGAATTGTCAAGGGATATTGTGAATATTCATTCACGATTGTCGGCTCTGCACAGCCCCAGCATGCGGATATGGCGGCGCTTTGTACATTTTTATCCGCCGATATTCGGCACGCGCACCTGAAACGCGCTCACCCCGTCGTGGAAGGTCAGCGTCTCCGGCTGCTTCGGCTGTTCCGGTTTCTCTGCGGACTTTGCGTTCAGGCGGCGCTTCTGCTCCCGCAGGGCAAAGGGTACCGCCGCGCAGGACAGTGCGAGGAAAAATCCCGCAGAGAGCACGATGTTCTTCGCCTGCTCATAGTCCGCCCACGCCGCGCCGAGGATCGCGTCGGCAAGGCTCAGCGCCGCCGCGCCGAGGATCAGCGCCACAAGGCTGCGGCGCGAGAGCAGCTTTTTGAGCGGCAGGTCGGGAAACACCGCCTTCGCCGCCAGCACAAACGCACCGACCAGCAGCGCGAGCATCAACGCGAAACCGGCGATCTTCCCCAGTACCGGCGAGAGCAGCGGCCACGCCGCGCCCGCCGCCGCCAGGATCACCGTACCCAGCGCCCAGAGCGGCAGGATCACCAGCAGCCGCACGACCAAGGGCAGCTGCAAAATGCGCTGCCGCAGCACCGCGCGGATGCCGCCGCGTCTGTTCTTCTCCTCGCTCTCGTCCTCGGTCACACCCGCGTCGTCATCCTCCGCGCCGTCGAGACCGTTGTTCATCTGGTACACGATGGACGGCGCGCCGTCGTCCGGCAGCAGCGCCGCCGGCGTCTCGAACAGGCTGCCGGTGGTGACGCTCGCCGCCGCCAGCAGCGCGACAGCCGTGGTCGCCGCCGTTCTTTTTCCGTTCTTTGTCATTGGTGTATGCCTCGATTCCTAGTCGCCCTCGATGGACTTCAACACCATATCCCGTCCCTCTTGGATGGACAGGTTCTTGCCGAAGCACTCGGGGCAGAACAATTCTTGATTTTTCAGCGGAAAGTCGATGTCGCAGTCGTTGCAGTGCAGCACGCCCGGCACCGTCTCCACCTCCAGCTTCGTCTTTTCCCACTCCGTGCCGTGCACCACCGCGTCGTAGCCGTCGTACAGGTACGGGATCTCGATGCCGGAGAGCTCGCCGACCTCCAGCACGATCTTGTCAACGCGCGTGAGGTTTTCCTCCTCGCAGATGCGCTTCACCATGCGCATCATCGCGTCCATCAGGCCCATCTCATGCATTCTTGTTACTCCTCATAGCGAAGGTTCATGCGAAAGCAGGTGCGCTCCGTCGATCCGTCGACATAATACATGCCGTTTTCTTCTCCCCACGCCACATGCAGCGCCGCGTCCAGCTTTGCCTCCGCCGCGTACTCCGTGTGGATCTCCCGCAGGAATTTTCCGGCTTTTGCCGCTGGAAGATGATCCTCGATCAGGTCAAGATAGCGGGTGTTGTTCATGTGTCCGTTCAGGTCGACATAACTATACGGCACGATGAAGTCAAAGTGATTCGGCATCTCCGTCGTTTGGAGCTTCGTGAGGTACGGCAGCTCGCGCCCGGTCTCGACGCCGGCGATCTCAACGCCGTACTCGTCGGGGAACGCCGTGGTGCGCGTCTCCGCGTCCATCAGCGACCAGACCGCGCTGCCGCGCACCAATACCTCGCCGCGCTCGGACAGGATTTCGTAGTAGCGCGGGAACAGCACGCGCATCGTCTCCCCCGGCCACGAGCGCAGCGTGATGCGCTCGTCGTAGACCGGCATCCGGTCGATGAGCACATACTGCCGCGCGATGACCCACAGAAGCCCCTGATCCAACGTCTTGTCGCGCCCCATGCCCAGCTCCTCCGTATGGCGGATGGAGGCGGTTTGCAGCAGCTCGAAGAGCGTGGAGGTGCGAAGACGGCGGAAACAGTCCACATGCTCGCTGCCGAGCAGCAGCGAGCGCTCGTAAATCTCGCTCACTTCTTGCTGTATTTCTCGATGGCGTCGATCACTTCGCCCAGCGTCGACAGCTTGTTCCACTGGCGGTTGGGGATGCGCACGTCGAACTCCGCCTCCAGCTTGCAGATGACAAGGATGAAGTTCATGGAGTCCATGCCCATGTCGGTGTTGACGACGGTATCCTCTTTGAGCTCGACGCCCTGCAATTCGGGTACGGTATCGTAGATGATCTTTTTGGTGCGCTCCAAAATCTCCTGTCTGGTCATGGCACGTTTCTCCTTACAGTCGAGTATTGAGTTCCCAGCGCTTGATCTTGCCGTTTGCCGTGCGCGGCAGCGGCTCGCTCTGGCGCAGGATCTCCCGCACCTGCTGGCTGCGGGGGCGCGAACTCTGATAGGGTTCGATGGTGTCGAAAATCATCTCATCGCTTCGCACGCTGTCGCAGATCACGAGCGCCACCTTGTCGCCTTGCAGCGTCAGCGCCAAATCCGCCGCGCCGAGCAGCTGCGCAAGCTCCTGCTCCGCCTCCGGCAAAAACAGCTTTGTGCCGTCGGAGAGCACCAGCATGTCCTTTTTCCTGCCGGTCACGTGCAGACGCCCGCGCTCATCAAATCGTCCCAGATCGCCCGTGTGCAGGACGCCGCATTTGAGCACGGCGTTGGTGTCCTCATGGCACTTGTAGTAGCCCTTCATCATGCAGGAGCGAACCTTGACCAGGATCTCGCCGTCCGGTGCGATGGTGATCTCGTCGTCGGGGCAGACGGTCATCGCGTAGGGATCGTCGCCCAGCGAGAGCGCCACGCCGGAGCTGGTCTCGGTCAGGCCGTAGCCAAAGCTGACGCGGATGCCGCGGGAGCGCGCGCTTTGCAGCAGCGCTGCCGGGCAGTCGCCCGCGCCGACGAGCAGGAGCTTCAGCTCCTCGTTGAGGAGGTTTCGCTTCATCAGGAACCCCAGCAGCATCGGCACCACGGAGATCACCGTGGGCTTGAAGAAATCGCAGTCGTCTATGTAGTGCCGCGCGCCGCGGCCCAGCGCCACGCAGGCGCCGCAGGAGAGGCCCCACAGCAATCCGCAGACGAAGCCGAACACGTGGTTCAGCGGCAGCATGCACAGCAGCGTGTCCTGCGGCATGAGCGGCAGCAGCGTGCCGCCGTTGTAGGCACTTGAGCACAGGCTCTTCTCCGTCAGCACCACCGCCTTGGAGCGCTCGGTCGTGCCGGAGGTGAAGAACAGCACCTTGCCCGCGCCGTCCTTGACGCCGTCGGCGAGGTTGTATCGGAGCTTCTCGCACAGCTCGTCCGGGCCCCACAGGAAATCGACGTCCGTGTAGGGCAGCAGCCCGCGCAGGATCGCTGTCGGAACGTTCTCGTCCAGCAGCACCACCTGCACGCCCGCACGCACCGCGGCGAAGATCTCCGTCACGCAGGCACGGCTGCCGTCGGCAAAGACGCCGAGGCAGGTCTTGCCGTGCGCGCGAATTTCCTCCGCGCGCGCCGCGATCGCTTCTTCCAACTGCGCGTAGGACAGCGCGCGGAGCGCGCCGTCCTCTTCAAATTTGAGCGCCGGCGCGTCGGGTGTGCGCTGCGCAAAGTGTCCGATCATATCGGCAAAGCCGGAAAATCGCAAAGAGTATCACCTCAAGTCATATTTCTACAAATTGAGTATAGCATATCCCGCCCGCAATGAAAAGAATTATTTGTGTTTTTTGTGGAAAAAGTCGTGCAATTTTCGCTTCGCTGTAGTATCATATAACCAATGGCTCAGCAAGAAAACGCTGAACGGCGAAATCAGGAGGAAACGAGCATGGACAAGAACGCACGCATCTGCATCATCGGCGGCGGCCCCGCCGGTCTGAGCGCGGGCATGTACCTCGAAAAGAAGGGCTATGAGAACTACACCATTCTCGAGCGCAACGACCGCGTGGGCGGCAAATGCTGGTCCCCCACCTACAACGGCCGCCGCTATGAGATGGGCGCCATCATGGGCGTGCCCAGCTACTACGCGGTGCATGACGTGGAGGAGTTCTGCGGCATCACGCACGACGGCCCCAAGCTGAACCGCAACTACAAAAACGCGCAGGGCAAGGTCATCGAGCCGTTCGAGCCCAAGAAGAACATCCTCAAGATTCCCCGCCTGCTCCAGATGAAAAAGCAGCTCAAGGTCTTCGGCGAGCTGCTGGAAACCAAGTACAAGGGCTATGACATCAACGGCCACCGCGGCGTCGCCGAGGGCCGCTACGACGGCTTCGCCGTCACGCCGGGCCGCGAGCCGGTCAAGGGCGAGAACCCCAACCTGAAGGATCTCTGCCTGCCATTTTCCGAGTTCTGCAAGAAAAACGGCGTCGAGCTGGTGCAGGATATCTGGATCGGGCCGTACACCTCCTTCGGCTACGGCTACTTCGATGAGATCCCCGCGGCATATGTTTTGAAGTACCTCGACTTCCAGACCACGATGAACTTCGTCAAGGTCAACCTGTGGACGTGGAAGGAAGGCACCCAGTGGATCTGGGAGCAGCTCAACGATCACCTCAAGAACCCCGCGCGCCTGAGCCAGACCATCGAGAAGGTCGAGCGCAAGGACGGCAAGGTGTTCGTCACGGTGAACGGCAAGGTCGAGGAGTACGACAAGATCATCGTCACCGCGCCGCTGCACATCCCCGGCACGCGCGCCGACGGTCAGAAGGGCATGGACGAGTACTTCGACGTGCGCGACGACGAGAAGGAACTCTTCTCCAAGATCGACTACGAGCGCTACGACGTGCTCGCGGTCGAGACCAAGCCCGAGGATCACCCCGAGATCAGCTACTACGTCTTTGACAACATGGTCAAGGAGCGTCTGGGCCACCTGATGGTCTACTATCGCCGCTGGAAGGACAGCGTCGATCAGGTCATCACCACCTATTCCCTGCGCAAGCACAAGAATATGCGCGAGGTCCCCTATGAGGACTGCAAGAAGATGGTGCTCGACGACCTCAAGACCATGCACAACCCCGCGAGCAACGTCGTCAACGAGTGGAGCGTCTACTACTTCCCCCACGTCTTCTCCGAGGACTACGCCGCGGGCTGGTACGACAAGGTCGAGGCGATGCAGGACAAGTACGACACGTTCTATGCCGGCGAGATCATGAGCTTCGGCGACATGGACGAGACCGCCGAATACAGCCGCGAGCTGGTCGAGCGCTTCTTCTAATTCATTCGCCCCAAAAAGGGAGCGGGGATCGACCCGCTCCCTCTTTTGAGCAGAAAGGATCAACATGAAATTTTACAAAGACCACTATGACGTCATCGTCATCGGCGGCGCGCTGGCGGGACTGTCCGCGGCGCTGATGCTCGCGGACAAGGGCAAGGACGTGCTGGTGCTGGAGCGCCACAACCTGCCCGGCGGCATCGCGACGAGCTT
>CAMJGU010000072.1 GCA_946405325.1 uncultured Clostridia bacterium
GCGAGTACGAGCTGATCGAGGTTTGACGCAAGGCATCAAAAAAGCAACCCGTTTTCGGGTTGCTTTTTTCTTATCGCTGCGGCGGCATGGCGCCGGGACCGGGCATCCCGCCCTGCGGGGGCTGTTGATTGCCCTGCGGGGGCTGGAGGGCATCCTGCGGAGCCATCGCCATCGGGCCGCTGCCCTGCGGGGACTGTCCGCCGGACAAAGCACCGTCCTGCATGGGCTGATTATCGGGCATAGCGCCCTCCGGCAGGGCGGGGCGCTCCATATCGGTGCGCTCTTCCGCGAAGTCGTCCCGCGCTTCGGGCGGTTCCCGGTCGTCCGAATCTTCGCGGTCGTCCTCGCGAGCATCGTCGATCTCCCCGCGCGGGGGCTGTCCGCGGTTCTCCGGCAGCGCAGGCGGCGTCTCACCGTCCGTCGGCGGCGTCGGCTGCTCGCCGTTCGGCGCAAACGCCGGGCGCTCGTCCAGATCGCGCGCGTCGCTCTCCTCGGGCGGCTGCGGCTCGTCGGGCTCTGTCCGCTCATCCGCGTCCTCGGCGTGCCAGCGTCCACCGCCGCGCTCAAACGCCCACCGGCCTGCGCTCATATCCTGCTCGCCCGCTTCGCGGCGCTCGTCGCGGCTGATCTCCAGTGTGACCAACTCCATATCGCCGCGCTCGCGGCGCTCCATGCCGCGCTCCACCGCGTCCTGTAAGTCCGCGCTGCGCTTTTCGTTCTCGCCCGTGACGCCCGCGACCACGGTGGACGCGCCCTCCATGCGCGTCATCGCGGCGTCCACGGCGTCCTCCACCTTCATGCGGCGGATATCGGCGGAGAGCTCCTGCGCCAGCACAGCGGAGTCCTCGTCCAGCGCGCGCACCTTCACCACGCGGCCCATACGGTTGACCGCCAGCTCCACCGAGGTCTCCTCGGTGTCCAGCGTCACATAGGACGCCTCGGCGACGTTGGTGTAGGTGTACGCGCCGCCGGTGACCGCCAGCGCCAGCGCCGCCGCGACCGCCGTGCGCGCGATGCGCCTGCCCTGCGTCGGGAACGCGACCACCTTCTCATTCAGTTCAATGGTCGTGCCGACCTCGCCGAGCTGCTTCGTCTTGACGACCAGGCCGTCCTCGCGCAGCGCGGCGGCGTAGCCGTCGCGTACTTCCAATATGATCGCTTTCATTCGATCACGCCTCCTTCACATAGGCCAGATAGCCCGCGAGAATGGGAAAATCGCCGTCTAATATCTCCGCGCCCGCGATGATGTACTTGCGGTGGCGCTCCAGAATCTTGCGCACCACGCCGCTCTCGGCGCTCAGCTCCTTGATGGGCAGCAGGTGCGCGAGGCGCATCTTCGCCAGCAGCACCACGCTTGCGATCAGCGTGCGGATCGCGACGCCGCAGCTTCGCTTGGTCTTGTCCGCCTTGGGCGACGCCTCCGCGAGGTCGAAGAACGAGAAGCCATAGCCGTGCAGAATCTCCTGCATCTCCTCGATCTCGGCGCGGGCGCGCTCCGCGGTGTCGTCGGCGGCGTCCGCCGCCTCCTCGCCCATGCGCTGCTGCACCGCCAGCTCCACGCCGCCCGCCGTGTCGTCGTCCAGCGAACCGTCGAACGCATCGGGCGTCACCGCCAGTTCGTCGTAGCGGGACTGGGAGCGGATATAGTCCAGAATGCGCCGCTTGATGACGATGGCGGCGAGGCCGTGGAACGAGCCCTTTCCGCCCTCAAAATCGCGCACCGCCTCGGAAAAGGCGAGCAGCGCGATGCTCCATTCGTCGTCGCTGTCGGTGATGTAGCGGTGCGTCGTCTCCGACGCGCAGCGCAGGATAAACGAGCGGTTCGCCTCGATGAGATCGGCGAGCGCGTTCTCGTCCTCTTTCGCCTTCATCACGTTTTGTTCCAGATCGTTCACGGCGGTTTCCCCTTTGTGCCCAGAATACTTTATGGTATCATAGCAGTTTTCCGGGAAAACCGCAAGCGCGGCGTTGGTTCCCATCCGTCTCCCCCTCCTGGTTTCTTCACTAGTTCATTCGGAAGCCTCGGCGCAAAAACCGGGGTCGCGGCGTAAAAAACAGGGACGGCTTGTGCCGTCCCTGCTCTCTTCTCTTGTTACAGCTCCACTTCCACCGGCTCGTCCAGCGTGACGCTGCCGCCGATGTAGGCCGCCGTGACCGCGCCGCCGCGGCGCTCCACCGTGGCGCGCACCGTACCGGCGGGCTGAACGTAATCGCGCTCAAAAACGCCGTCGGTCTGCTCGGCGCTCTCCGCCGCGGCCGCCGCCAGAGAGCCGCTGCCGCAGCTGCCCTCCCAGACCAGCGTACCCGCCGCGGGGACCTTGACCAACGGGGTCATGCGCCCGTCGTGCAGGAAAATGACGCCGTAGGCCTCCACACCCGCGAAGCCGCCCTGGTCGCGCGGAGCGTTGATGATCGGCTCCGCCTTGTCCATCACCGCCGCGTCCGGCTGACGGTGGGTGACATAGTGGACGATGCCGCCGAGATCCACCAGCGTGCCCTCCACGCCGTCGACCGTGACCTTGCCCGCCACGCGGGGCAGGGGCATGGCGGCGCGGGCGGTGCCCGCCTCCACGTCCAGATCGACCGCCACCGGGCGGTCGCTGCCGCTGACCTCCAGCGTCAGGTGCTGCTTGCCGGTCAGACCGCGCCGATGCGCCGTCAGCATCCCGTAGGCGCGGCTGGCGTTGCCGCAGAACTCGCCGCCCGCCATCTCCATGTGGCCGTCGTAGCCCTCGTTCACGTCGCAGGCGAAGCCCACCTGCTCGGCGGCAAAGCTCTCGATCTCCATCAGCTTCGACGCGACGGCGGGCCGCTCCGCCTTCGGCACGGGGTCAAGCACATACAGCGTGATGTTTCCCGCGGGATTCGCGCGGACAACGTGGTATTTCATGGGTCATGCGCCTCCTTCAAAATTTTTATCATTATAGCACACTTTTTGTCTGTTGTCTCGCTTTTTTCAAAGAAAATCCGCGGAATTTCCGCGGATCTTCTCGCGACACAATAACAAATACAAATACAATAACAAATACAAATACATTCTTTTTATACGATGGTGCCGCCGCCGACGACGGAATCTCCGTCATAAAACACCACTGCCTGTCCCGCGGTGATCGCCCGCTGGGGTTCGTCGAAGTCCACCCGCGCCGTACCGTCGCCGCTCGGCGTCACGGTCGCCGCCGCCTCGCGCTGGCTGTAGCGCGTCTTGGCGGTCACGCGGAGGGGCGCGGTCGGCTCCGGCTCGATCCAGTTGAGCCGCGCCGCCGTCAGCTTCGTCGAAAACAGATCCGCGTCGTCCCCCAGCAGCACCGTGTTCGTTTTCGCGTCCTTGGAGATCACGTACCGCCGCTGCGGCGCGCTGACGCCGAGACCCTTGCGCTGGCCCGTGGTGTAGGCCACCAAGCCCTTGTGCCGCCCCAGCACAGCGCCGCTCTTGTCCACAAAGTCACCCTCTGTCAGCGATACATGCCCGTAGCGTTGCAGGAAGTTGACATAATCTCCGTCCGGTACGAAGCAGATGTCCTGCGAGTCCGGCTTTTCGGCGTTGATGAGTCCCGCCTCCGCCGCCGTCGCGCGGATGGTGGGCTTGTCGTACTCGCCCACCGGCAGCAGCAAATGCGCGAGCTGCTCCTGCGTGAGCTGATAGAGCACGTAGCTCTGGTCCTTGCCCCGATCCTTGCCGCGCAGGAGATGGTAACGCCCGTCCTCGAAGCGCACGCGGGCGTAGTGCCCCGTGGCGATGTAATCATAGCCCAGCGTCAGCGCACGGTCGAGGAACGCGCCGAACTTGAGGCAGCGGTTGCAGTCGATGCAGGGGTTGGGCGTATGTCCCGCGCAATACTCCGCGACGAAGTAGTCCATCACGTCGCGCGCAAAGCGCTCGGTCTCGTTGAACACGTAGAAGTCCATGCCGAGGCGGTAGGCGACGCTGCGGGCGTCCTCCGCGTCATCGGCGGAGCAGCAGCCGCCCTCCGCCGTCTCGCCGTCGTAGAGCTTCATCATCGCGCCGGTGCAGTCATAGCCCTGCCGTTTGAGCAAAAGCGCGGCGGCGCTGGAATCCACGCCGCCGCTCATGGCGATCAATACTTTCTTTGCCATAGTTTGCAGTCCTTAATCCAGATATTGGTAGGTGAACGCCGACGCGCTCAGCGCGTCCGACAGCTCCAGCAGCGTACGGTTGAACCCGCCGCTGTAGGAGACCTTGGGCTGGCGCATGGTCGCGCCCGCCGCGCGCTCGTTGGGCAGCGCCACGGTGAACGTCGCGCCTTTTCCCTCCTCGGACTGCGCCACGATGCTGCCGCCGTGGCCCTGTGCGATGCGGCGGCAGATGGCGAGGCCAAGGCCGACGCCGTGGGGCGGCGGATCCATGGCGTCCGTCTCCAGAAAGCGGTCAAAGACGTGCTCCAGCTTCTCCGGCGCGATGCCGCGGCCCGTGTCCGAAACCGACAGATACACCCGCTGGGGCGTCACGCGCACGCGCACGTCGACGCTGCCGCCCTTGGGCGTGAACTTGAGCGCGTTGGACAGCAGGTTCAGCAACAGCCGCTCGATGCGCTCGGCGTCCATGGCGATGACCTGCCCCGGCTTGTCGCACTGGAAGGTCAGCGTCACACCCTCTGCCTCAAAGAGCGCCTCCGCCTTTTCGCACACGCTCCGCACTACGCCCACGATATCGTCGTTGGCAAGCGCGAACCGGCCCGTCTCGGCAAGGCCCGCCGCGTCGGTCAGGTTGCCGATGACGCGGTACATTCGATAATAGCTCTGGGTAAAAATCGCGGCGTTCCGGTCGACGCTCGCGTCCTGCTCCCGCGCCTCCGGCGGCGCGAGGCGGTTTGCCGCGGCGTAGACGTTCGCCATCGCGCCGCGCAGCTCCTGCGCGACGTTCGGCAGCACCTCGGTCAAAAGGCGCAGTTCTTCTTCCGTATAATCTCTCATCGTCATATCCCCTGTAGTTTGTGCGTTTCGCACCGTTCACACATGGAAATCACAGGGTAAGGATAGCAAAGTTTTGTCGAAAACACAAGAATTTTGTCGACAGACCGCGATTTTCAAAAAATCCCTTGCAATCCCGCAAAAAAAGGATATAATATCGGTCGTACCATACGTTTGATATATTCCATAAATGATGAAAGGAACTATAATTATGAGCAAGACGAGAGTTGGTATCAACGGTTTCGGTCGTATCGGCCGCATGATTTTCCGCAACAGCCTCAACCATCCCGACGTGGAGATCGTCGGCATCAACGACCTGTGCGACGCCGAGTATCTGGCTTACCTGCTGAAGTATGACTCCATGCACGGCAAGTTCCCCGGCGAGGTCAGCTACGCCGACGGCAAGCTGATCGTCAACGGCAAGGCGATCCCCGTGTTCTGCGAGAAGGACGCCAACAACCTCCATTGGGGCGACATCGGCG
>CAMJGU010000073.1 GCA_946405325.1 uncultured Clostridia bacterium
CTGTACTCCGGCGGCATGGTGATCTTCACGTTGGGCGTGACGATCTCGAACTTCTTGTCCACCAGATTGCCCGGCTGAAGCGTGGCATCCTCACCGAAGGACTCCTCCACCGCCTTGCGGAAGGCTTCGACGTGCGGCTCGGAGACGCCGCCCTGGCGCAGGATGTTCTCCACCTCGCGGGTCTCAAGACTTAAAAGCTCCGGGTTCTTCTCCGCCTTGTGCAGCTCCACGCGCTCGCGCAGCTGCTCGTTGACGCTCTGCACCACGCTGTAGCTGCACTCCGCCTCCAGCGCGTCGGCGAGCGCCGTATGGAAGGCGCTTCGCTGCTCCGGCGCGGACATGGGCGGCTCGGTGCGGAACACCGCGTCGATGAACTCCTCGTGCATCCGATCCGGCTTCTGGACGTAGTAGAGCGCGTTGTAGATGTTCGCGCTGCGCTCGTCAAACGCCGGGAACAGGAAGCCCAGCGCCGTATTGCCCAGCAGCGGGCCGGAGGACGCGATACGGAACTCGCTCACGTCGTAGAAAAAGCGCAGGTCGGCGGTGGCGTCCTTGACGGGGCAGACCGCGCAGACGAAGTAGGTGAACACGTCCGCCGACGCGTCCGCCTGATCCTCGTCGTCCGTGCCGCGATAGGGCACGTCGTAGCTGTCCGAGGCGAGCAGGATCACATAGTTGCTCTGCTCCATGTCCAGCACGTCGATCACCTTGCGGTACAGCGCCTCGCGCGCCTCCGCATCGGAGCACTGAGTGCTGCGCAGCTTGCTCAAAAGGCGGTGCTCTTCGCTGTCCACCACCTGCGGCGTGGAAAACTCGATGTCGATGAGGTTCCGCCCCTGTCCCCCGCTCAGGCACTTCTTGAGCCGGGCGAGGTAGATCTCCTGCTCCTCCTGCTTGAGCATGCCGAGTGAGGAATCGATATAGGCGACGATCTCCTTATTGGTGTTGACGAAGCAGCCGTAAATGCGGCTGATGTTGCTCTTGTCCGCGCGAAACCGGCGGCGCAGCTCGTTGATTTCCTTCTGATTCATCGTGTCCCTCTTGCGTTTTCTCAGCCTTCGCTGTTGCCCATGGTGAGCGTGTTGGCGCACAGCACCGACCAGCAGCCGCGGGCGTAATCGGAGTTCACCAGCTCCCGCATCTGCGCGCGCACACCGGCGTCCTCAAAGACGCCGGGCAGCTCGGCGTTTTCCTCCATGGCGGCATCCAGCAGCGCCACCACGTCCATGAAGTTCTCGTCGAACGCGGTCTGCTCCTCCTGCGGCAGACTCTCCCACGCACGGAGCATCACGTCCCGCATAGCGTCAACGTCCTGCGCGAGGAGATCGTGGCGCTCGGCAAATTGCATCGCGTCGCACGCGGCCTTTGCCATCGCGATGCTCGAGCCCGCCGTACCCACGGCGTAGCCGCCGATCACATGGAAATACTCGTCGGTGAACTGCTCCTCGGTCAGCGGCGCCGCCGGCAGGCGGACAAAGCGCATCTCCGCGCTCCGCTCCTCCTTGCTGTCCGTCCACAGCAGCTTGCCGTCCTCGTCCAGCGTGAACGCGCCCTCGCTGCCGTTCCACTGCTCGTCGGCGGTCAGCGTGCCGTCCTCCGCCGCCGTGACGATCGCCATGCTGCCCTCGCTGTAGTTGAGACTGCCCGTCTGTGCGTCAAAAGCGGCGTACATCGTCCACTCCGCGGCCTCGAACGCGCTGCTGCCCCAGTGGATCTTCACCGCGGCGTCGCCATAAGAGGCGGAGGGCGCGATGGTCAGCATCGCGCGCTGGCTGGTCTCGTCCTGCCAGGTGCCGAACAAGTCGTACAGATGCAGGGCATTCTCGTCCGTTTCGGCATCGGCGGGCTCGACCGCCGGGGTTTCCTCCGCGGCTTCGGCGGGCTCCTGCGGGGCCGTCCCTGTCTCCGCTTTGCCGCCGCAGGCGGTCAGCGCGCCAAGCATCATCATCAAAATCAGTAAAATTGCCAGGGTCTTTTTCATTTTTTCGTCTCCTTTTGCGGTGTCTTGCTTAGGTTGCCCGCTTACTATACAATTTTGCAAAAAGATTTTCAATGCCTTTTCCGGTTCAGATGCACATTCCGGACAATGCGTTTTGCTCGGCCGAAACCGGCCAGATTCGGCATACAAATCATCCGTATGGGTATCTCTTTACAAAATGTTTAATATTTTTGCGGAAATGCCCTTGACAATCGACCGAAAATTCGCCATAATGCCCTCTGTACCATGTATTGGTTATGGATGCATTATCATATTTTTTGGAGGAAACAAAAGATGAACAAGACAGAACTCATCGCCGCTATGGCTGAGAAGAGCGGCCTGACCAAGAAGGATTCCGAGGCGGCTCTCGCCGCGTTCCTCGCCTCCGTCGAGGAAGCGCTCAAGGGCGGCGACAAGGTCCAGCTCGTCGGCTTCGGCACGTTCGAGGTCAAGAACCGCGCCGCGCGCACCGGCATCAACCCGCAGACCAAGAAGCCCGTCAAGATTGCGGCTTCCAAGGCTCCCGCGTTCAAGGCCGGCAAGGCGCTCAAGGACGCTCTGAACTAATTTCCGAGATTCTGTAACGAAAGCCCCCGAAACCGTATGGTTTCGGGGGCTTTTATTGTCTTTGGCTCCGTCAAACGATCTCGAGCGCTCTGCCCCGCTCCCGACAGACGACCTCGTCGCCGATGTAATAGGTCTCGTACTGCTCCGCGCTCACAGTGATCTCCTTTACGCCGTTCGGCGTGTCCAGCTCAAAGCGGTAGATAGGCTCGTTCTCCCCGCGGGAGTAGTCGGCGTATTTGTTCTTGAGCGGGAACGCGATGGTCTTGTCCGCGTCCACCGGCGCGGATTCATCCGGCGCCGCGTCCGCCGTCTCCTGCCGCCCCAGCAGCACAGCCGCGGCCGCTCCGGCGGCGAGGGCCGCAAGCAGGGCAAATACCGTTCCTTTTTTCATAGGCGCACGCTCCTTTGTTTTGTTCTTGCTTCCAGTCTAACCGCGCGTTTCCCCTTTGTCAAGCGGCATATCCTGCCGGATAACACCATAGAGATAGTGGGAAAAGGAGGCTGCCGCATGGAACTTTTTCCCTACGACCGCGCCGCCGTGGTGCGCTATGCCCACCGCTGGGCGTTTGCCCGGAATCCGCGCTACTACGACTATGAGCTGCTCGGCGGCGACTGTACGAACTTTGCCAGCCAGTGCCTCTACGCCGGGTCGCGCGTCATGGACTACACCCCCACCTTTGGCTGGTACTATGTGGACGCCAACGACAAGGCGCCCGCATGGACGGGCGTGCCGTATCTCTACAATTACCTCACCCGTACCCACATCACCCCCGGTCCCGCCGCGCGAGACGCCGCCATCGGCGATCTGCTGCCCGGAGACGTCGTTCAGCTCTCCTTCGACGGCGTGCGCTGGGCGCACACGCCGGTGGTGGTCGCCGTCGGCTCGCCGCGCACACCGGACAACGTGCTCGTCGCCGCGCACAGCGAGGACGCGGACGACCGCCCGCTGTCCGACTACGACTATGCCGACATACGCTTCCTGCACATTTTCGGCGTTTACAAACCATGAGTTTCATGGTACGATGGCGCAAACGACAAAAACAGGAGGTTTTCGCCATGGATCGTGAAGAAAAAGCGCTGCGCTACGCGCGCATCAACGTCTGGCTCACCGGCGCGCTGCTGGTCGTACTCTGCGTCGCCGCAATCATTCTTGTGCCCCGCACCATGCGGTTTCTCGAACACGCAGAGGATACCCTGACCACCGTTGAAACGCTCGCCGAGACCGCGGACAGCGCTCTTGCTGCTGCCAACAGTGCCGCGGAGACCGCCAACCGCCTCGCCGCGGACAATGCCGACGCCGTCTCCGAGGCGCTGGAAAAGTTCAACTCCGTGGATTTTGCCACGCTCAACAAGGCGATCGCCGATCTTGCCACCATTGTGGAGCCTCTCGCGAAGGTATCCAGCTTCTTCACGCGATAAACAGCCATACAGCGCAAAAGGCGGCACGAACGTGCCGCCTTTTTTATCTGCGTTTCTTGCCCGCGCCGTGAAAACCGCCGCCGCGGCTCGCCGCCCGGATCTGACGCTGCCGCTGTCGCTGCTTCGCGCCGCGGCGCAAGCCGTACAGCGCGAACGCGATCATGCCCGCACCGCGCAGCAGCTCCCGCCACCCGGTGCGCAGCGAGGCAAAGCCGCTGCCATAGGGCGCCTCCGCCCCGATGTGCAGCGCGTCGTCTTTTTCCGAGCGCTCCGCGCGGAACGTCACGCCGTTCTTGCTCCATTCCGCCATGTGCCCTCCTCCTTCACAGATCGCGCCGATCCAGCGCCGCAAGGCCGAAGCGCGCCGCGCGCTCCACCTGCCGCCGTCCGGCTTCGTCCGCTGTCTCATACTGTCCACGCAGCTCCCGCAGGAACAGGCCCCGCAGGGAATCCTCCTGCGCGTGCGCCCAGATATCCTGCCGCATGTGCGTCTCATCCCGCAGCTCCAGATGGAAAAAGTCCGGGGCAAATCGCTCTTGGGTCAATTTTATGTCAACTCCGCGTTCGTCGGTCTCCCCGGTGAAGATCACACGGCAGAGATCGGACGCCGCCGTCTCCGGCATGGCAGCTTGCAAAGCGTCCTCCGGTTTTTGATCCGTCACGTCCACGCGCAGGATGCGGTAGCGCCGCTTGGCAAAGGGAATAAACTTTATGTCAACTTTATTGTGATCGACTGTGCCGCAGAGAAAGCCCTTGTCGTCCAGCTCGTCAAAGCCGCGTCCCTCCGGGCAACCTGAGTAGGCGTAAGCGGTGCGTCCCGCCGTCTCCACGCCGCCGAACTTGTGCGTATGCCCCAGCGCCAAGTAGTCGAGATTTGACGCCGCGATCTGCTCGCGCGTCACGGGGTCATAGCGCGCTTCGGCGGCGGTCAGGTCGCCATGAAGCACCATAAGATGCGTCAGGCCGTCGTCAGGCGCAGTGAAACCGTCCAGCAGGCTCGTCTCCTGTGCCGCGTCGGTAAATGCCGCGCCGTAGACCGCGCAGCCCAGCTCCGGCAGCTCCACTCGCTCGATCTCCCGCGTCTTGAAGATATGCACATTCTCCGGCCAGCGGAGCGTGGCGTAGGGCGAGCGCGTAGCATAGAAATCGTGGTTGCCCGGGGCGATGAACACCCGCGCCGTCATGCCCGCGAGGGCGTCGATCAGCGTTTCGATCGTTTCGCGATAGCTCGTCGCGCCGTCGAACAGATCGCCCGCCAGCAAAACAATTTGGACGCCATTCTGGTTGACATAATTTGAAAGCCGTTCCAATAGCTGTCGGCTCTCGCGGCGGCGCAGCTTCGCCTGTTCCCCGGACAGTCCAGCAAAGGCGCTGTCCAGATGGAAGTCCGCCGCGTGCAGGATTTTAATTGACATAATATAGCTATCTCCTGTTTATGTTT
>CAMJGU010000074.1 GCA_946405325.1 uncultured Clostridia bacterium
AGGGCAATTTGCCGGGATTTCGTTGACAAAATGGGCGGCGTGTGGTACGATGAACGTACAAAAGGGCGCTGCCGCATGGCGGTTAGCCCTGACGGATCGCTTGAATCAAGCTGGCCGCTCGGGTCCCATCCGGGCGGTCAGCGCGCGTTTATGGTCAGTATGTACGCCGCAAGCGCGAGCAGTACAAGGTACCGAAGGGCTTTCGCCCAACGGCTGTTTCCCATACGCACCACCCCCTTTTCCGGGGAGTGGCTAACCGCCTTTTATGCAACAGCGCCCTTCCGCAACGGTCACGGGTCGAACCACGCCGTTGTGACCCCGAAGGGGCTGTTGCTTATTTTACACCACGCGCCTGACAAACGCAAGGCTTCTTTGCCTCAGTCGTAGTCGTTCATCCACGAGTCGTCCCGCGGCGCTTCCGCCCCGCGCGTACGCCCGGAAGAAAAAACTGTTTTTGTTTTTGTCTTTGTTTCTGTTTCTGTGTCGCGAGAAGTTCCGCGCTTTCGCTCGCGCTCACGCCGCGCCTTTTCCGCGGATTTTCCGTTGGCTTCGTACCAGCCGTGGATGCACAGCGCGCCCTCGTCCGTCGTCTCCATCAGCCCGCTGTGAATGAGCGCGTCCACCAGGATCTCCGGCTTCTTCTTCCAGCGCATGATGCCCGCGAGCTCCGCGTCCGGCAGCGGCCCGAGCACGCCCGACTCGTTCTGCGCCATCTTCGCCCACGCCCACAGCCGCGTCAGCTTCCCCACCGCCGTGTCCACGTCCACGCCCAGGAACCCCGCGAAGAGCATCACCTTCGGCGATACGTGCACCAGTGTGTCCACCGCAAACCACGTGGTCAGTCCTCTTGATTTCATTGGTTCTACCTCCTGTTCAAACCTTTGTTCGAGAACAGTATAGCAGAAAAATTGTAACTTGTCAAGTTTCATTTTGAACCGTTTCGCAGAAACGATCGCAGCACGCCGCCGAGCAAGCCCAGCGCCGCGAGCAGAAAAAGCGCGCCGCCGAAGGTGAGCGTCAGGTACGCGCCCAGCACCGTGAGCGTCGCCGCCGCGCTGACGCCCGCGAGCGTCGCGACGCGCTCCCCCGCGTCCGGCCCCCAGCGCCACGCGAGCAGGAGATAGAGCGCGCGTCCGCCGTCGAGCGGCGGGATGGGCAGCAGGTTATAGACCCCCAGCACCGTGTGCGCGCCCGCGAAGAGATAGCCCCACTCCCAGCCCAGGCGCGCGGAGAGCGCCGCGAGCAGCGGCGCGGAGAGAAGATTCACCATCGGCCCCGCGAGCGTCACGAGCAGCTCGCGCCCGTAGGAGAGCCGGTTTACGCCGGGGGCAAAGATCACCGCGCCCATCGCGCCGAGACGCAGCCCCAGCACCGGCACATGGAAGATCGCCAGCGCCGCCAGATGCCCGCCCTCGTGCATCGCGGCGGCGAGCAGCACCGCCGCCGTCAGCGTCCACGGCGCGAGCGACAGCGACGCGAGCAGCAGCAGGAAAAAGCCGGGCAAAACGTGTATCCCGCGTTCAGGAAAGATAGTATTCCGGATTGAGGTAGACCTCCCCGTCGTGGATCTCGAAATGCAGGTGCGTGCCGGTGGCGTTGCCGGTGTGCCCCGCCTCGCCCAGCTTGTCGCCGCGCGAGACCTTGTCGCCCGAGGCGACGGTGACGCGGCTCAAATGCCCGTAGAGCGTCAGCACGCCGTTTTCGTGGTGGACGGTGAGGTAGTTCCCCAGCTCCACGCTGTCCCCCACCGCTCCCACGGTGCCGTCGGCGAAGCAGCAGACCGCCGCACCCTCGTCGGCGGCGATGTCCACGCCGTAGTGGAACGCCTCGCGCCCGGTGGTGGGATGCTCCCGCCAGCCGAACGGCGAGGTCACCTCGCCCGTGAGCGGGGCGGCATAGTCAAAGCCCAGCACCCGCTGCTCCGCCGCGGCGTGCTCCGGATACGGCGGCTCGAGCGCCGGGGCGGCGTTCGTCGGCTCCAGCGGCAGCTCCATGGGGTTCGACACCTCCGCCGCCGCGTCGTCCTCCGCGCCGAACACGGCGATATACGCGTCCTCCAGCGAGTCCAGCGCGCCGCCCTCGCCGGACACGGCGCGGCCCACGGCGGAGAACGCCGAGACGAAGTCCGCGTCCCGCGCGAGCCACGTCCCCAGCGTGCCGCGCACGCCCGCCATCGAGCCCGGCAGCAGCAGCTTGAGGCCCACCAGCGTCACGAACACCGCGCCGCAGACGACGGTGCGCACTTGGTTGAGGGAGATGGGCCGCGCCGCCTCCGCGCTTTTTTGTGTGCGCGCAGCGCGGGGCGCGGGGCGGGATGCGGGGCGCGGGGCGCGTCTGCGGACGCTCGCTCTGCGTCGGCGGGTTCGGTATGCGGTGGTCATGGCATGGTCTCCTTTGTCATCAGATCGAAACAAGCCTATGCCGCGCGGGGATAAAAAATGACCGCCGCAGAGAACTGCGGCGGTCATCGTCAGAAGTTTTCAAACCAGCTGTTGGGATCCTGCACCGGCTCGGGGTTCACCACCGGCTCGGTCTCCGGCTCCGTCGGCGTGGGCTCCTCTGTCGGCGGCGTATCCTCCTCGGGCGGCGTCTCCGTCTGGTCGACGGGGTTCAGCGGGTTCTCCTCCGGATTCTCCGTCTCGTCCGCGGGCGGTTCCTCCTCCGCGGGCGGCGCCTCGCGGTGGACGCTGCAAAGCCCCATCGCCTCCACGTCGCTGAGGACGTAGGCGCTGTCGTCCACGAAGATCGGCTCCTCCGCCGGGATCGCGTCCAGCAGCCCCGCCTCCACCATGCCCGCGTAGATCTCATAGCGGGACGAGGTGGGCTTGTGCAGGAGCTGGCGGGTGTAGCCGAAGCCCTGCTTGACGTTGGGGGCGTTGAGGTCGACGAGGGAGTGCCGCTCCAGCGTGTCGTCCGGGCAGTTCATGTTCGCAGGCAGGCCGCTCTCGGTGCAGAACAGCACCGAGTCGTGCCCGTCGCAGGTCAGCGCGGGGGCGTAGTTCCCCGGTACCAGCACGCTGCGCGTCGAGCCGCAGCCGCTGCCCGCGAGCAGCCCAGTCTTGTTGCAGACCGTGACGCGCACCATGCCGTCGGACGTGGTCGGGAAGTCCTTGTCCGGCAGATCCTCGTGGATCTTGCTCATGACCATCTTCCACGCCAGCGCCGAGGGGTTGACGCTCTCGGGCAGGATCTTCTCGGGCGTATCGTAGCCGCTCCACACCGCGGCGGTGTAGTACGGCGTGTAGCCGCAGAAATAGCGGTCCTTCTTCTCGTTCGTCGTGCCGGTCTTGCCCGCCTGCGTCATGCCGGAGAACGCGGCGGCGGTGCCCGTGCCGCCGGAGCGCATGACGCTCTTCAAAAGCTCGTTCATGGTGTAGACCGTGGACTCCTTCAGGGCGACGTGGGACTCCTGCGTGTTGTCGTAGAACATGTTGCCGTTGCTGTCGAGCACCTGCGAGAACGTGCGCGGCTCGATATAGACGCCGTTGTTCGCGAACGTGGCGTAGCCCGCCGCCATCTCGATGGTGTTGACCGAGCCGCCGCCGAGGGCGAGGTTGCCCACCTTCACCAGATCGTCGTCCGTGAGCGTGGTGAAGCCCAGCTTATCCTGCAGGAACGCGTAGGACGTCGCCATGCCGAGCTTCATCAGCGTGCGCACGGCGCAGGTATTGGACGACTGCTGCAGGGCGAACTGGATGGTGGAAAGCCCGCGGTAGCCGCGGTAGGCGTTGACCGGCCACGCGCTGCCGTTGAGCTCCATGACGGGATAGTCGTCGATGACGCTCGCCGCCGTGACGACGCCCGCTTCCAGCGCGGGAGCGTAGACCGACAGCGGCTTGATCGCGGAGCCGCACTGGGTGTTGTTCGCGGCATAGCTCCACTCCAGCGCGCCCTTGCGCTCGCCGACTCTGCCGCCGATGGCGACGATGTTGCCCGTCGCGTTGTCGATGACCGTCATGCCGGACTGGAGCTGCTGGCCGGACTTGGAGGGATAGTCGAAGTTCCCGCGGTCGGCGTAGACGGACTCCACGAGGTTCTGGATGTCCATGTCCACGGTGGCGTAGATCTGATAGCCGCCGTTGTAGATCATCTGCGCCGCGGCGCGCTCGCCGTAGCCCATCTCGCGGAACGCCTTGATGACGTCGCGGTAGACCTGCTCGACGAAGAAGGAATCGAGCTGCGTGTTGGCGGCGGAGTCCGACTCGTCGTAATGCGTCTCCACATAGTCCGCGTCGCCGACGAAGACCATCTTCTCCGCCTTCGCCGCCTCATAGTCGGCGTCGCTGAGCCAGCCCTGCTCGTTCATCTTGTAGAGCACGTCGAGCTGGCGGTTGCGGTTCGCCTCGCGCGTCTTGTCGTTGCGCAGCGGGTCGTACTGCCACGGGTACTGCGTGATGCCCACGATGGCGGCGCCCTCGGCGACGGTCAGATCCTCGACGTGCTTGCCGAAGTAGGTCTCCGCCGCCGCCTCGATGCCGTACGCCTTGTGGCCGAAGTAGACGAGGTTGAAGTACGTTTCGAGGATCTCCTCCTCGGTGTACTTCTCGTGCAGGCGCAGGGCGCGGAAGATCTCCAGGATCTTGCGGCGGATGGTGACCTGGTTCTCGCCGGTGACGTTTTTGACCACCTGCTGCGTGATGGTGGACGCGCCGCGGGCGTTGTTGCCCGTGAGCGTGTCGTACACGCTGCGCGCGGTGCTCTTCCAGTCCACGCCCTCGTGCTCGTAGAAGCGCTGGTCCTCGATGGAGATGAGCGCCTTGACCACATGGTCGGGGATCTGGCTGTAGTCCACCAGCGTGCGGTTCTCGTCGCCGTGGAGCTTGGTCAGCTCCAGCCACTCCCCCGTCGCCTTGTCCTGATAGTAGATCGTCGAGCTCTGCTTGAGGGTGTACGCCGAGAGGTCGACGTCCATCTCCGGCTCGAGCACCGTGTCCACGTACTTCATAAACGTGCGGTAGAACATGCCCGCCGTCAGCACGCCGATGGCGAGCACGGTGACGAACACCTTCAAAACGCCGAGGACGATGGTCGCGCCCACGGATCTCCTTTTGCGCCTTCTGCGCGGCGCGACGCGGCGCGGCGCACTCGGCCGCTGTTCAGCGCGGCTTTCTTCCATAGTATCGGGCCTCCTCCCGGATCACTGCGCGGTGCGCAGACTCTCTCATGTTACTGATTTTATTATTGTACCACGCCTGTCAAGCCGTTTTTCCGGCGTATGGACAGTTTTGTCGGCAGTGTGCAAAAATTTTTTGGACCTGTCAAGAAAAGTGCAGAGTGAAAACCCACAAAATGTTCTGCTTGGTC
>CAMJGU010000075.1 GCA_946405325.1 uncultured Clostridia bacterium
GCCTCGCAGATCCGGCAGGACCTGAGTTGCTTCGGTGAGTTCGGCCAGCAGGGCTACGGCTACAACATCATGGAGCTGTGCGCCGAGATCGGCCACATCCTCGGCGTGGACGAGCCGCGCCGTCTCATCATCATCGGCGCAGGCCATCTGGGCCACGCGCTGCTGCAAAACTTTGACTTCGCGCAGGGCGGCTTCCGGCTGGACACTGCCTTTGACGTCTCCCCCGCGCTGATCGGGACGGAGGTCAACGGCGTCGCCGTCCGCTCCATGGACGAGTTGGAGGCCTACTGCGCCGCCCACCGTCCCGCCGTCGCCGTGCTGACGGTGCCGAAGTCCGCCGCGCAGGAGGTCGCCGACCGGCTCGTTGCCCTCGGCGTGGGCGGCGTCTGGAACTTCACCAACACGGAGCTGTCGCTGCCCGGGCATGTGTTCGTGGAAAACGTGCACTTTGCCGACAGCCTGCTCACGCTGAGCTACCGGATCTCCAAGGAACAAACCAACCCGAAGAAGGATACGCTATGAAAACACGCAGCATCTTACTCTCCCTCGCGCTCTGCGCCGCGCTGCTGCTCGGCACAGCCTATGCCGCGGGCGGAGAGGCCGGCGACCCGCTGATCTCGCTGGATTATTTGCAGAAAATCTTCACCCCCGCCGCGGAAACCGCCGCAAAGCAGAAGCTGGACGCCTCCGGCAAGGCGGCGTATGACGCCGCGGAGTCGGCGTGGCGCGCCGCGACCGCGGCCGCCGAGGCCTCAGCCGGTTCCGAACACACCGCGGCGTGGGCGGAGGCCCGCCTCAAGCAGGGCGACATTCTCTCCGTCCTCACCGGCTCGCAGGTGATCCTGCTCTCCGGCGAGGCGACGGCGCAGCTTGCGGGCGGCGCCCTTGTCGACGTGACCGACGGTACGGAGCTTGCCGCCGGCGCCGCGCTCCAAGCGCGCCACCGTTATCTCGCCGCCGAGGATACCACCGCGCTGATCACGGTCTCCTCGCCCACGGCGGTGCTGGATCACGTCGGCAACTACCACGTGACCCCCTCCGACGACGCGCCGGACTGCTTCGCCATGGCGAGCGCGCTGCGCGCGCTGACGCTGTTCCGCGGCACGCTCAGCGGCTACGGCGAGGGCTTCGATCTGGAGGACAGATCCACCCGCGCGCAGGCGCTGGTCATGCTGCTGCGCCTGCTCGGCGAGGAGGACGACGCGCTGGAGAGCACTGCTCCCCAGCCCTTCCGGGACGTGCCCGAGTGGGTGGATCGATACGTCGCCTACGCCTACGAAAAGGGCTACACCAACGGCGTTTCCGAAACGCAGTTTGCCCCTGACATCGACGCCAGCGCGAGCATGTACGTCGAGTTTGTCATGCGCGCGCTGGGCTACAGCGACACGACCCAGACCGACATCTCCACCTCGATCGCCCGCGCGCGGAGCGCGAATGTCCTCACCGCCGGTGAGGAGGCCGCGCTGCAGGGCGAACGCTTCCTGCGCTCCGATCTGGTCTACCTCTCCTGGTACGCGCTGGAAACTCCGGTCGCCGGCAGCTCCCAGACGCTGCACAGCAATCTGGAGCGCGCGGGCGTATTCGCCGCCGACGCCTACCGCAGCGCAAAGGCCATGGTCACGTCCGCAAGACGGTAGGCACCCTTTGGCACACGGCGCATACTATGAACTGAGGCCGCCGAGAACGGCTGCCCCAGATCTTC
This sequence comes from uncultured Clostridia bacterium, assembly GCA_946405325.1. The sequence goes on from CAMJGU010000075.1 coordinate 1,703, forward strand.
ATGGGAGGTTGCGTCATGTATAACAACAACTGCTGCTGGATCCTGGTTCTCATCCTCATCCTGTTCTGCTGCAACGGCAACGGCTTTGGCTGCGGCTGCGGCAACAACAACGGCGGCTGCGGCAGCTGCGGCTGCTGAGCGGCACAGGGGATCGCCCCGGCAATACACAAGGGCTCCGCGCAATTGCGCGGAGTCCTTTCTTTTTGCTTGCATTGTGTCAAACGCTATGTTAGAATAAACGCAATCTATCAGAAAGGCGAACGGTATTATGGAATTTTTGTCAAATAAGCCTCTTCTCATCACCGATACGATCCTCCGCGACGCCCACCAGTCTCAGGCGGCGACGCGCATGACCATCGACGACATGCTCCCCGCGCTGGAGATCCTGGATTCGATCGGTTACTATTCTCTGGAGTGCTGGGGCGGCGCGACCTTCGACGCCTGCATGCGCTTCCTCGACGAGGATCCGTGGGAGCGCCTGCGCACCCTGCGCGCGCACATGCCCCACACCAAGCTGCAGATGCTCTTCCGCGGCCAGAACATCCTCGGCTACAAGCACTATGCCGACGACGTGGTGGACATGTTCTGCGCCAAGTCCATCGAAAACGGCATCGACATCATCCGCATTTTCGACGCGCTCAACGACATCCGCAACCTGGAGCAGGCGATCACCTCCACCCGCAAGTACGGCGGCCACGTCGAGGCGACGCTGTCCTACACCATCTCCCCGATCCACAACGAGGACTACTTCGTGGACCTCGCCAAGCAGCTCGAGCAGATGGGCGCGAACTCCATCTGCATCAAGGACATGGCGAACCTGCTGCTGCCGATGGAAGCCTACTCCCTCGTCAAGCGCCTGAAGGAGACGGTCAGCGTCCCCATCCACCTGCACACCCACAACACCACCGGCACCGGCGACATGGTCAACCTGATGGCGGCTTACGCCGGCGTCGATATCGTCGATACCGCCCTCTCCCCGCTCGCCAACGGCACCTCCCAGCCCGCCACCGAGTCCCTCGTCGCGACGCTCCAGGGCACAGTACGCGACACCGGTCTCGACCTCGGCAAGATGAGCGAGGCGGCGGCGCACTTCCGCAAGGTCGCCCAGCGCCTCAAGAGCACCGGCGCGCTCGACCCGAAGGTACTGAACGTCGACACCAACACGCTCCTCTATCAGGTGCCGGGCGGCATGCTCTCCAACCTCATCTCCCAGCTCAAGCAGGCGAACGCCGAGGACAAGTACTACGACGTGCTCGCGGAGATCCCCCGCGTGCGCGAGGACTTCGGCTATCCCCCGCTGGTCACGCCGTCGAGCCAGATCGTCGGCACGCAGGCGGTCATGAACGTCCTGACCGGCGAGCGCTACAAGATGGTGCCGAAGGAGTCCCGCGGCATGCTCAAGGGCGAGTACGGCAAGCTCCCCGGCGTCGTCAACGAGGAGGTCCGCGCCAAGGCGGGCATCAAGCCGGAGGAGGTCATCACCTGCCGCCCCGCCGATCTGCTCGAGCCGGAGCTTGAAAAGTACGCGGAGGAGTACGCCGGTCTCGCGCAGAGCACTGAGGACGTGCTGTCGCTGGCGCTGTTCCCGCAGGTCGCGCCGAAGTTCATCCAGAAGCGCAACCTCCGCACCCCGCCGCAGCCGCGCACGATCCAGCCGATCGATCACCGCGAGCAGAACCGCAGCGTGACCCCGGTCAGCAGATAAATCCATACAAAAAGAGGAACGCCGCGCGGCGTTCTTCTTTTTTGCATAAATCTTCCTCCCCCGCGGGCATACTAAGGGCATCTTACACATGGGAGGCAAAACGATGGAACTCAAAGGCAGCAAGACCGAAGCCGCGCTCTGGCAGGCGTATGCGGACGAGTGCAAGGCGCGCACGAAGTACGAATTCTTCGCCGCGCAGGCGCGCAAGGACGGCTATCAGCAGATCGCGGCGCTGTTTGACGAAACGGCGCGCAACGAGAAGGAGCACGCGGAGATGTGGTACAAGGAGCTGCACGGCAATCAGATGCCCCAGACGCTCCCGGCGCTCAAGGAAGCCGCGCAGACCGAAAATCACGAGTGGACGGACCTCTACAAGGACTACGCCAAAACCGCCCGCGAGGAGGGCTTCGATCAGATTGCGGCGCTCTTTGAGCAGGTCGGTGAGATCGAACGGCAGCATGAGGAGCGCTACCGCAAGCTGATCGAGAACATCGAGGGCGGGCTGGTGTTCTCCCGCGACGGCGACACGGTCTGGCAGTGCATCGCCTGCGGACACATCGTCGTCGGCAAGAAAGCGCCGGACACCTGCCCCGTCTGCGGCTACGCGCAGGGCTATTTCCAGATCAAGGCAGAAAACTACTAAAAAGGAAAACCGCCTTTCGGCGGTTTTTCTCATATCACATAGTCGTCGCCGCGGCGGCTGATCTGCTGATCCAACACGTCCTGCAAGGTGACGGAGTCCAGATAGTCGTTGATGACCTTGTCCAGCCCCTCCCAGATCGGCAGCGTCGCGCAGTCCGCGCGGCGAGCGCAGAGGTTCTGCTCCCCCTCCAAACACGCCACCGGCGCAAGCGTCCCCTCGGTCGTGCGGAGGATGTCGCCCAGCGTATAGTCCTTCGGCGCGCGGGTCAGGCGGTAGCCCCCCTGATAGCCGCGGGTGGTTTGCAGCAGCTCGGCGCGGTTGAGGATCGGGATGATCTGCTCCAGATACTTCTTGGAGATCTCCTGCCGCCGCGCCACGTCCTTGAGCGGCACGTAGCCGTCGCCCTGATACTCCGCCAGATCCAGCATCATCCGCAGCGCGTAGCGCCCGCGGGTCGAGATCATCATATCGCCTCACCTCCGCCGTTTTCCCCATTGTACTACTATTTCAGTAGGTTTTCAAGTTTTTCAAAAAACTTTCCCAAAAATGATATTTACAACTCCCCCAAGCGCGGGTATCATAGCAGTATGGATACCAAGAAAGGAAAAAATGAATCGTTTCGGGAGCGTCTGGCGCGGGTCGTTGAGATCGGCGCCTCCGAAGATCGCCTGAGCCGGGGCTATGACTTCCTCATCACCGGCATCATCCTCGTCAACCTCACGGTGTCGATCCTCTGTACCTTCGAGGAGCTGGACGCCGTGTACGGACGGCTGTTCGACGCCGTCGAGGCGATCACGGTCGCCTGCTTTGCCGCGGACTATGTGCTGCGGCTCATCGCGGCGGAGTACATCTACCGCAAGACGCCGGCGTGGAAAAGCGTGGCGGCGTACGCTCTGTCCTTCACCGGCATCATCGACCTATTGAGCTTCCTGCCATACTACCTGCCGATCTTCTTCCCGGCGGGCGCGGTGGCGTTCCGCATGTTCCGCGTCGTGCGCATTTTCCGCCTGTTCCGCATCACGGCGTATTACGACTCCCTCAACGCCATTGCGGAGGTCATCGTCAGCAAAAAGCAGCAGCTTTTGTCCTCCGTGTTCATCATCGTGGTCCTGATGCTCGGCTCCAGCCTGTGCATGTACAGCGTGGAGCATGACGCGCAGCCGGAGGTGTTTGCCAACGCGTTTTCCGGCATCTGGTGG
>CAMJGU010000076.1 GCA_946405325.1 uncultured Clostridia bacterium
AGATTGAACGCGCAGACCACCTCGCCGCTCTCGTCGTCCACGGTGCCGGGGCAGCCGAGACCGACGCCGCCGAAGGTCTCCCCCTGCTCCAGGTCGCGGATGAGCGCGGCGATGCCGTCCGCGATGGCGTCCGGGCCGTTTTCCACCATGGTCGGGCGCGACGCCTCGCGCAGGATCTCCCCCGCCTCGTTCACCACGCCGCCCTTGATGTTGGTGCCGCCGAGATCAATGCCAAGATAGTTCATATCGTTCTCCTTACACCGCGAACCCGCGGTCTTTGATCGTGTTCACGACCTCGTCCACGTATTTGCGGCAGACCTCATCGCTCTCCGCCTCGACCATGACGCGGATCAGCGGCTCCGTGCCGCTCTCGCGCACCAAAATGCGCCCCGCGTCGCCGAGCGCGTCCGCGACCTGCTGCACCGCCGCCTGTACCGCCGGGTCGTTCTGCGCCGCCGCCTTGTCCGCGACCTTCACGTTCTCCAATACCTGCGGGTACATGCGGAAGCCCTCGCTGAGCTTGCTCATGGGCACCTTCTTCGCGCACAGCACCTCCATCATCTTGAGCGAGGTGAGGATACCGTCGCCGGTGCTGGCGTACTTCGTGAAGATGATGTGGCCCGACTGCTCGCCGCCGAGACGGCAGCCGTGCTGCGTCATATACTCATAGACGTACTTGTCGCCCACCTTGGTCTTGGCGTAGCCGATGTCCAGCGCGTCGAACGCCTTGTAGAGCCCGAAGTTGCTCATCACCGTGGTGACGACGGTGTTGCTCAGCAGCTTGCCGCGCTCTTTCATGTACTTGCCGTAGATGTAGAGGATATGGTCGCCGGTGACGACATTTCCCTGCTCGTCCACGCACAGGCAGCGGTCGGCGTCGCCGTCATAGGCGAAGCCCACGTCACAGCCGTTGTCGACGACGAACTTCTGCAAGCCCTCGATGTGGGTCGAGCCCGCGTTTTCGTTGATGTTGAGGCCGTTCGGCTCGGCGTTGATGACGAGCGTCTTGGCGCCGAGCGCCTCGAACACCGCGCGCGCGGTGCTCCACGCCGCGCCGTTGGCGCAGTCGAGCGCGACCTTCTTGCCGCGGAAGGAGTACACGCCGAGCGAAATGAGGTAGCCGATGTAGCGGTTGCGGCCCGCGACGTAGTCCACGGTGGTGCCGATCTGGTCGCGATGGGCGTAGGGCACCTCCGAATCGCCGTCGAGGTAGGCTTCGATCTTCTCGATCGTCTCCTCGTCCATCTTCTCGCCGTGGGAGTTGATGAGCTTGATGCCGTTGTCGTAGTAGGGATTGTGCGACGCGGAGATCATGATGCCGCAGTCGAACTCGTCCACGCGCGCGATGTACGCGACGCTCGGCGTGGTGGTGACGTGCATGATGTACGCGTCCGCGCCGGAGGCGACGATGCCGCCGACGAGGCTGTACTCAAACATGTACGACGAGCGGCGGGTATCCTTGCCGATGACGATGCGTGCCTTTTCCTTGCTGCCGAAAAAGCGCTTTTTCTCCGAATAGTACCAGCCGAGGAAGCGGCCGATCTTGTACGCGTGCTCCGCGGTCAGGCCGATGTTGGCTTCCCCGCGGAAGCCGTCGGTGCCGAAATATTTACCCATAATTGTTGAAGCTCCTTAAAATTCTTTGTTTACGCCCGATACCCGTTCGGATTGTTCTTCTGCCAGTTCCAGGAATCCCTGCACATCTCCTCGATGCCGTACTGCGCCTCCCAGCCCAGCTCGCGCTTCGCCTTGTCCGGGGAGGAATAGCACGTCGCGATGTCGCCCGGGCGGCGGGGCTGGATGACGTAGGGCAGTTTGAGGCCGTTCGCCTTCTCGAACGCCTTCACCACGTCCAGCACCGAGTAGCCGTGCCCCGTGCCGAGGTTGTAGACCGCAAGCCCGCAGTTCTTCTCCACCGCGCCGAGCGCCTTGACGTGGCCGCGCGCGAGGTCGACGACGTGGATGTAGTCGCGCACGCCGGTGCCGTCGGGCGTGTCGTAGTCGTCGCCGAAGACGTTGAGGTGGTCGAGCTTGCCGACCGCCACCTGCGTGATGTACGGCATGAGGTTGTTGGGGATGCCGTTGGGGTCCTCCCCGATCCTGCCCGACGGGTGCGCGCCGATGGGGTTGAAGTAGCGCAGCAGCACCACGTTCCACGGCTTCGCCGCCCCCGCCTTCACGTCGGCGGTGTAGAGGTCGGACATGATCTGCTCGAGCATGGACTTCGTCCAGCCGTAGGGGTTGGTGCATTGCCCCTTGGGGCACTCCTCGGTGATGGGGATGACCGCCGGGTCGCCGTAGACCGTCGCGGACGACGAGAAGATGATGCTCTTGCAGCCGTGACGGCGCATCACGTCGAGCAGCGTCAGCGTGCCGCCGATGTTGTTCTCGTAGTACTCCCACGGCTTCGCGACGCTCTCGCCCACCGCCTTGAGGCCGGCGAAGTGGATGCAGCAGTCGAAGGGACGGCTCTCGGCAAAGACCTTCTCCAGCCCCGCGTGGTCGCGCAGATCCACGTTATGAAAGGGGATCTCCTTGACAGATGGCTTCTCCGCGCGCACGAGCTCCAGCACACGGCGCAGGGACTCCTCGGACGCGTTGGAGAGGTTATCCACCACCACGACCTCATGGCCCGCGAGCAGCAGCTCCAGCACGGTGTGGGAGCCGATGTAGCCCGCGCCGCCGGTCACCAGAATGTTCATAGTAACACCTCTTATAATGTAGTAGGCTCTAACCAGACTATCATAGCAAAACTCCGCGAGGGTGTCAAGGCAAACGGCGTCGGGCGAGAAAAACGGCGGAAAAACCTGAAACGTTTTACAACAACTGCACTTTACTTTTTCACCGCTTCATGGTAAAGTGTCTGTGTCTGCGAAAACCGTGTATTTTACGTGGAGTGGGAGTGTTTTATGGGAAAGAGTTACTTACTCAAAGGCGACGTTGCCCGCCCCGGCCGCATTGAGGTCGAAAAAGGCACCACGCTGCGCCAGATCGTCGAAGAGCTCGGCGGCGGCATGGCAAACGGCAAGGCGTTCAAGGCGATGCAGATCGGCGGCCCCTCCGGCGGCCTCATCACCGAGGAACAGCTCGATCTGCCGCTCGACGCCAAGGCGCTCGCGCCCTACGGCTGCCGCCGCGGCGACGGCGTCATCACCGTGCTGGACGAGGATCGCTGCATGGTCGACGTGGCGTACAGCTTCCTGCGGGCGACGCAGGCGGACTTCTGCGGCAAGTGCATCTCCTGCCGCGAGGGGACGAAGCGCATGGCGGAGCTGATGGGCGATCTGGTCGAGTACAAGGCGGACGACGCCGCCACCGGTATGCTCTTGGAGCTCGGCGAGGTCGTGCACATGACCGCGTTCTGCGCCCTCGGCAAGGGCAGCGCCACGACGCTCGAGACCGCCGCGGCCGCGTTTGCCGACGATTTCCAGAACCACATCGAGGGCCGCTGTCCGCTGTGCGAGAAGGAGACGCGTCTTCCCATCGCGCCCGGCGACGGCGTTCCCTACGACCGCAAGCGGATCGTCATCGATCCCGACAAGTGCAAGGGCTGCTCGCGCTGCGCGCGCTCCTGCCACGCCGAGGCGATCTCCGGCGAGCTCAAGAGCCCGTTCAAGATCGACCCGGACAAGTGCGTCAAGTGCTACACCTGCATTGAGCTGTGCGCGTTTAACGCGATTGAGGAGGTGACCATCGATGGCTAAGGGCATCATGTACGTGGACAGCATCCGCGTGGAGTTTGACGACAACGATAAAAGCGTCCTGCAGGTCTGCCAGAAGGCGGGCGTCGAGGTGCCGAACTTCTGCTTCCATTCCGATCTTTCGGTCTACGGCGCGTGCCGCATGTGCATGGTCGAGGACGAAAAGGGCCAGATCGAGGCCGCCTGCCAGATGGCGCCGCGCGACGGGCTGAGCATCCGCACCAACACCTCGCGCCTGCTGCGCTATCGCCGCACGATCATGGAGCTGATCCTCGCGGCGCACTGCCGCGACTGCACCACCTGCGAGAAAAACCGTGCCTGCCGCCTGCAGGAGATGGCGATGCGCTTCGGCATCCACGACCTGCGCTTTGAAGATACCCGCGACCTGCCCCCCATCGACCGCACAAGCAAGGCGATCACGGTGGACATGAGCAAGTGCATTCTCTGCGGCGACTGTGTGCGCGTATGCGAGGAGATGCAGGGCATGAGCATCTTGAAGTTCGTCGGCCGCGGCCCGAACCTGCGCATTGCCGCCGATGGCGACGCGAAGATGAGCGAGACGCACTGCGTCTCCTGCGGCCAGTGCTCCGCGGTGTGCACCACCGGCGCGATCACGGTCAAAAACGAGATCGGCCTCGCGTGGAAGGCGCTGCACGACAAGACCAAGCGCGTCGTCGTCCAGATCGCGCCCGCCGTGCGCGTGGCGCTCGGCGAGGCGTACCAGATCCCCGCGGGCGAGAACGTGCTCGACCAGCTCGTCACCGCGCTCAAGATCATGGGCGCGGACGAGGTCTACGACACCATCTTCGGCGCGGACCTCACGGTGCGCGAGGAGGGCGCGGAGTTCCTGCACCGCCTCGAGACCGGCGAGAATCTGCCGCTGATGACCTCCTGCTGCCCGGCGTGGGTGCGCTATGTGGAGCAGGAGCGCCCCGAGTTTTTGAAGAACCTCTCCTCCGCCCTCTCGCCGATGCAGATGTTTGCGACGGTGCTCAAGGACCGCTATCAGGAGAAGGACAAAAAGGACGGCAAGACCACCTATCACATCGCCATCATGCCCTGCACGGCGAAGAAGATGGAGGCGGCGCGCCCCGAGTTCCGCCGCTTCGGCACGCCGAACGTCGACCTCGTGCTCACCACGCAGGAGGTCATCAAGATGATCAAGGAGTCCGGCATCCGCTTCACGCACCTTGAAAAGGAGTCCCCCGACCTGCCGTTCGGCATGGGCTCCGGCGCGGCGGAGATCTTCGGTACCACCGGCGGCGTGGCGGAGGCGGTCGTGCGCTACTGCCTGCCCGACAAGAGCAAGAACGCCCTGCGCATGATCGAGCACAGCGGCCTGCGCGGCACCGATCCCATCCGCTTCGCGAACTTTGACGTGGCGGGGCGCGAGGTGCGCGTCGCGGTCGTCAACGGCCTCGGCAACGCCAAGACGCTGCTCGACCAGATCGCCTCCGGCGAGGTGCAGGTGGACATCGTCGAGGTCATGAGCTGCCGCAGCGGCTGCGTCGGCGGCGCGGGTCAGCCCTA
>CAMJGU010000077.1 GCA_946405325.1 uncultured Clostridia bacterium
TGTTGTTGGACGACAAGGGCGTGTGCGCGTCCTCCGGCAGCGCGTGTACCTCCGGTTCGCTGGACCCCAGCCATGTGCTGCTCGCCATCGGGCGCGTCCACGACGTCGCCCACGGCTCGCTGCGGCTGAGCCTCGGCGCGGACGTGACCGAGGAGGAGATCGACTACCTGATCGCCGCGGTCACGGATGTGGTGGCGTATCTGCGGGGCATGTCGCCGGTCTGGCGCGACCTGCAAAGCGGGAAAAGAACGTATATTTTGTAAAGGAGTTTGTTATGGCTTTATACAGTGAAACCGTGATGGATCACTTCCGCAACCCGCGGAACGTGGGCGTCATCGACGACGCGGACGGCGTCGGCGAGGTCGGCAACGCCAAGTGCGGCGATATTATGACGATGTATCTCAAAATCGACGGCGACACCATCTCCGACGTGAAGTTCGAGACCTTCGGCTGCGGCAGCGCCATCGCGTCCAGCTCCATGGCGACGGAGCTCATCAAGGGCAAGCCCGTCAGCGAGGCGCTGCAGCTCACCAACAAGGCGGTGGCGGAGGCGCTGGACGGCCTGCCGGCGCACAAGCTGCACTGCTCGGTGCTGGCGGAGGAGGCGATCAAGGCGGCGCTCAAGGACTACTACGACAAGCACGGCATCGAGTACGACCACAGCCTGTTCCCGGATTGCGCGCACTGCGAGGGCTGCGAATAAGGCAGATGCTGCAAAATCAGGAGCCGATGGATCTCGGCTCCTGACTTTACAAATAAATATTGCAAAAAACTTAACTTTTGTTCAATAATAAAAGGAGCACATCAATCGTCCTTGACCGGCGGCTTGACCCGGGCGAGGGGATTGGCCTTGGCGGCAACGCGCAGGGCTTCGTTGTCGATGTGCGTATAGATTTCCGTGGTGTTCAAATGCTCATGACCGAGCACTTCCTGCACGGCTCGCACGTCCACGCCGTTTTGCAGCATCAGCGTTGCCGCGGTGTGGCGCAGCTTGTGGGAGGAATATTGCGTGGCGTCCAGACCCGCGGCGGAGATGTGCTTTTTGACCAACGCGTGTACCGTGGACTTGCGGATGCGCTCGTCCCGGCTGGACAGGAACAGCGCGTTCTGATCCCGACCCGTGATCGGATGCCGCACGGCAAGATAGTCGTTCAGCGCGCTCAGGCAGGCGTCGTTTAAGTACACGATGCGCACTTTGCTGCCTTTGCCGAGCACCCGCAGCGCCTCGTCCTGAATGTCGTTGAGGTTCAAGCCGCACAGCTCGGAAATACGCAGCCCGCAGTTCAAAAACAGCGTCAGGATCGCATAATCACGCTCGCGATTTTTGCCATCGACGGACTCCAAAAGCTGCAAACTTTCGTCCAAAGTCAGATATTTCGGCAGCGTTTTCATCAACTTCGGCGTGTCAATGTCTTTAATTGGATTGGACTCAATCAAATGAGCTTTGTTGGTCAGATAGTTGTAAAACGACCGTAGTGTGGCGATTTTGCGCGCTCTGCTGGACGCATTCAGACCGTAGTCTGAATGGCGGCTGTTCTGATGTACCGCGCGGTCGCGGCTCAAATAGCTCATATAATTATAAACATCGCTGAGCGTCACGTTTTTGACGAAATCCAGATCGACGTCCATAATGTCGATTTCGTTCAGCTCGCGGCCCTTGAGCGACGGATCACGGACTTGCTTAAGATAACGGAAGAAGTTCCGCATGTCGAGGAAATATTCATCAACGGTGCGCTGCGAGTGCGCCTTGATGGTTTCGTGGTACGACAAAAAATCCCGCAAAATCGGCGGTGCTTCGGTGCGATAATCGATCACGGCAATCAACTCCTGATAAAAATGCGGCATTACAGCAAAACAAGCCCTAGCCAGACATATCATTTATATGTCTTATTGTAGCGCTCTGCCTCGTAAAATGCAATCCCCTATTATAAACAAAGTTTTTATTTTGTTCAATCACGTATATTGATCAAATTGCGCTTCCCTGCGGCATCCTCTCATAAATTCCGCGCTGTTCGCACAAACTACGATCCGAAAGGATCGTGATCGAGATGAGCTATATCCCGTGCAGCGCGAACTGCCGCTATCAAAACGACGGCTTGTGCGATCTGAACTACGCCGGTACCGTCGCCATGGCGACCGGCAGCAACGACAACGGCTGTCTGCATTATGTGCCGCGCAACAGCGTGCTCAAGAGCGCACAATTTCACGAAGCGCGTCAGCGATATTCGATACCGGAATCAGTGTCAGACCTTTGAGGCTCTCCAGACGGTCGGCGTGATGCTTCGGGATGATACAGCGCTCGAAGCCGAGCCTCTGCACCTCGCTGAGGCGCTGCCCCAGATGGCTGACGCTGCGCACCTCGCCGGTGAGGCCCACTTCCCCCACCGCCGCCACGCGGTTGCCGATGGGCTTGTCCAGATAGCTGGACGCCAGCGCCAGGATCGCGGCGAGGTCGGCGGCGGGTTCATCCAGCGTGAGGCCGCCGATGACGTTCAAAAACGCGTCGCAGGACGAAATCTTCAGCGCCCCGCGCTTTTCGAGCACCGCCATGAGCATCGCGGCGCGGTTGTAATCAAAGCCGTTGCTGGTGCGGCGCGGGACGTTCTGCGCCGCGGGCGCGAGCAGCGCCTGCACCTCGGCGAGCACCGGGCGCGCGCCCTCCATCACGCAGGTGACGCAGGTGCCGGGCGCGTCCTCGGGACGGCCGGAGAGCAGCATTTCCGACGGGTTCGGCACCTCGGCAAGGCCCTCGCTGCGCATCTCAAAGACGCCGATCTCGTTCGTCGCGCCGAAGCGGTTCTTCGCCGCGCGCAGGATGCGATACGTCATGTGCTGGTCGCCCTCGAAGTACAGCACGCAGTCCACCATGTGCTCGAGCACCTTCGGCCCCGCGATGGAGCCCTCCTTGTTGACGTGGCCGATGACGAACACGGTGATCCCCTGCCCCTTGGCAAGCTGCATGAGCGACATGGTGCAGTCCTTCACCTGCCCCACGCTGCCCGCGGGAGAGTCCAGCGTCTCGTTGTAGAGCGTCTGGATCGAGTCGATGATCAGCACGTCAGGCTGCTCCTCGTTGACGCTCTCCAACACATCTCCGAGACAGGTCTCTGACAGGACAAACAGCTTGTCAGAGGCGACGTTCAGGCGCTTTGCGCGCATTTTAAGCTGATGCGGCGATTCTTCGCCGGATACATACAGCACCTTGTTCGTCTCGCAGAGCTTTCCGCAGATCTGGAGCATCAGCGTGGATTTGCCGATGCCCGGCGCACCGCCGACAAGCACCAGTGAGCCCTTCACCGCGCCGCCGCCCAGCACGCGATCCAGCTCGCCCATGCCGGTCGGGAAGCGCAGCTCCTCCTCTGCGCTCAGATCGTCGATGGGATGCGCCTTTGCGCGGGGCAGCATGCCGCCTCTCCCCTTCGCCGCGGGCGTCGATTTGGGCGCCGCCTGCTCCACGATCGTATTCCACGCGCCGCAGGCCGGGCATCGCCCCGCCCATTTGGAGGTCTCGTTCCCGCACTCGGTGCAGTAAAATACGGTCGTCTTTGCTTTCATGGCTCTTCCCTCTCGTTCAAGATGCCCGCCGCGATCGCCGCGGCGAGCTTTTTTTGATGCTCCGGCGTCTGGAGCCTTGCCGCCTCGTCCGCGTTGGACAGGAAGCCGCACTCCACCAAAACCGCCGGGCAGGTGACGTTTTTCATCAGATAGATGGTCTTATCGATCTGCTTTTCCGATTTTTCGCCGGTATTGATGCTCTGATTCAGTGCCGCTTGCACCGACTGCGCCAGCTGCCCGCTCGGCTCGACGGTGTTGTAGAACGCCTGTGCGCCGCGGACGCTCGGCACCCCCGGCAGGCTGTTCTGATGGATACTGATGAGCACCGCGTTCGGGATCGCGTTGACCAGCGCCACGCGGTTGCGCAGGTCGGAGCGTTTCTTTTGCCGCAGCGTGTCTGCGCCGTCGGCGTAGATCGACACGTCCGCGTCCCGCGTCAGCACGGTTTCTTTGCCGAGCAGCCGCAGCAGCGCGTCCAGCCGCAGCGTGACGGCGAGGTTGATATCGCTCTCCTTGTTCCCTGCCGCGGACAGCGCGCCGCCGTCCTCCCCGCCGTGTCCGGCGTCTAGCACATACACGACGGGCTCCTCCTGAGCCGGCGCAAACGCGGGCAGCGCGGGGCCGGCGAAGAGGCTGAGCGCCGCCGTCAGCGCCACGGCGGCGCAGGCAAAAAGAAGCAGCGTATGGCGTTTTACCACAAAAAACATGATCCCACCTCCGGAAACCAGCCTATGAGTGGGATTTTGTCCGTTATTCCGATTATAACAGTCAGGAGGCGAAAAAGAAAGCCCAGTTCCCAATTTTCCAAAGGCGCATAGGATGAACTGAGCAAACGCTCAACGATTCTTGAAGGAGGAATACTTTCGTGGAAGCTGCCACCAAGGCCAACACCAACGCGAACGCGGGCGTGACCACGGGCGCCGCCGCCTCTATGAGCCGCTGCGGCGTCATGGACGGTTCCCTGCCCGGCGCCTGCGCGTCGATGGCCTTTCCCTATATTGCCATGCAGGGCAACGACCCGCAGCGCTACTCCAACGACGACGCCATGCGCGCCGGTACGCTGTTCCCGGGTCTGAACCTGCCGTTCCATAAGGAGATCCAATCCCGTTTCCCGCGCGCGAACAACGCGCTGACGGAGCTGATGGCGCTGGATTTTGCCATTCAGGAGCTGGGACTCTACCTGAGCACCCATCGCGACGACCGTGAAGTATTGGAGCTTTACTGGTCGTATGTACGCTTGGGAAAACAGGGGCGCGAGAAGTACGTCGAGCAGTATGGCCCGCTGTGCGAAACCGATATCACGCCCGGAAGCTTCAAATGGCTGGACGATCCGTGGCCGTGGGAATGGGAGGGCAATGACTGATGTTTGTCTATGAGAAGAAGTTACAGTACCCGGTCAAGATCGCCACGCCGAACCCCAAGCTGGCGGCGGTGATCATCAGTCAGTACGGCGGCCCTGACGGGGAGCTCGGCGCGTCCATGCGCTACCTCAGCCAGCGCTACTCCATGCCCTATGCGGAGGTCAAGGGCCTTCTGACCGACATCGGCACTGAGGATAAGCGATGACGCACCATTTTCGCCTCAAAATCAGCGATTCCGCCCAGTACATACTATAATGGTCCCCTCGATCCAGACCACGGTTGAGAAAAAGAGCGTGAACATGG
>CAMJGU010000078.1 GCA_946405325.1 uncultured Clostridia bacterium
AGCTCGATCTCCTTGGCGATGGTCACGCCGTCGTTGGTGATGAGCGGAGCGCCGAACTTCTTATCGAGCACCACGTTGCGGCCCTTGGGGCCGAGGGTGACCTTGACGGTATCGGCGAGGGTATTGACGCCGGCTTCCAGCGCCTTGCGCGCCTCTTCGCCGGACTTGATGAGCTTAGCCATAATGAATTACCTCCTGTTTCTTACTCGACAATGGCGAGAATATCGCTCTGGCGCACGATGGTGTATTCGACGTCGTCGACCTTGACCTCGGTGCCGGAATACTTGCTGGTGATGACCTTGTCGCCGGGCTTGACGGTCATGACGACGTCGTGACCCTCGACCATGCCGCCGGGGCCGACGGCGATGACTTCCGCGACGGAGGGCTTCTCCTGCGCCTTGGGGGTGAGGATGATGCCGCTCTTGGTGGTCTCCTCGGCCTCGACGAGCTTGAGCACGACGCGGTCGGCAAGCGGAGTGAGTTTCATGGGAATTGCCTCCTTATATATCCAAATTTTAAAAAACATGTTTCGTGGTTAGCACTCTTTTTGCCCGAGTGCTAACCAACGCTGTTATATTAGCGCAGACCCCCCGCAAATGCAAGAGGAATTTTGCGTTTTTTGGCAGGAATTTTCAAAATTCACATTCTGTTCAAAAAGGCGGGATTTCTCCGCTCCCGTACTGGAACTTTCGGCGGAAAGCTGTTATAATGGAAAATCATCGCTTAATTCAGGAAGGACGCCGCCCATGAAACCAGGCCAGACACGCGCCGATTGGCTGCAAACGCGCAAGATCCACGCGCCCCCCAGACTGCTCTACGCGATACTGATGCTCGTCGCCCGCCTGCTCGGCAGGCTGGACAACACGCATTTCACCTACCACGCCTATCCCGGGCGGGAGGACGGCCCCATCGTCATGATCGCCAACCACGCCTCCCGCGTGGATTACGAGTTCGTCGGCCCGCCCTGCTGGCCGAAGCGGCTCAACTTTGTGGTGGGCTACAACGAGTTCTTCCGCTTCCCCACCAGCATCCTGCTGCCGCTGATGCAAGTCATTCCGAAAAAGAACTTCACCCCCGACCGCTACGCCGTGCGGGAGATGCTGCGCGCCGTGAAGGACGGGTGCAGCATCTGCATCATGCCCGAGGGCATGAGCTCCATCACCGGCATGGCGCAGCCCATCATCCCCGGCGGGGCGAAGCTGGTGAAAAAGCTGGGGCTGCCGGTGTACTACGCCAAGATCGCGGGCGGCTACCTCACCTACACCAAGCACTGCCTCGACCGGCGGCGCGGCCGCGTGGACGTGACGGTGGACCGGATGTTCACCGCGCAGCAGCTCGCGGAGCTGAGCGTGGAGGAGATCGAGGACACCATGAACCGGCTCCTCGCCCACGACGATTACATCTGGAACGAGACCGCCAAGGTGCATTTCCGCGGCAAGAGCCCTATGGCGAAGCAGCTCGAGACGCTGCTCTACCTCTGCCCGCGCTGCGGCGCGCTGCACCGTATGGTCTCCGAGGGCGACACGCTCCGCTGCGAGGCCTGCGGCAACACGGTGCGCATCGACGACACCTATGCCCTGCACCCCGGGGACAACTGCGTCTCCCCCATCCGCGTCACGGACTGGACCATCAAGGAGCGCGAGCGCGCCGCCGAAGAGGTGCGCCGCCCCAACTTCCGCCACAGTGGGAAGGTCAAGGTCGGCGTGCTGCCCGAGCGCAAGGCGCTGCAAGGCGACGCGACCTCGGAGATCCGCGGCGAGGGGATCCTGGCGCTCGACGTTGAGGGCCTGCATTTCGACGGCACGTTGGAAAACGCGCCCTTCCAGTTCGACATTCCCGCCGTGCAGCTGCCGACCTACGGCATGTGCACCGACATCTCCCGCTTCTATCTCTTTTTGGACGGACGCTTTCTGGAATTCTACCCCGAGAAAAACGACGTGCTCTGGTGGGATCACCTCACCGAGGAGATGCACCGCTACCGGGGCGGCAAGTGGCAGAACACGCCCTACCGGCACACGGAGCCCTGACAAAATCGCGAAAACGGATGGAGAACGCCCATGCAGATCACGGAACAATGGATCCTTGCCCACGCGCCGAGTCCGGCGGTGGCGGAGGACGGCCGCGGCCTCTCCGCGGCGGACCGCTTCCTCACGCGCTGCCGCGCCGAGGATGGACGCGCCTGCTGGGGCGAGTGCGCCGGCAGCGCCCGCAACCCGTACTACGTCTCCATCGACTGGTCGCTGTCCGAGAAGGAGCCGGTCTACAGCTGCTCCTGCGCCAGCCGCCACTTCCCCTGCAAGCACGCGCTGGCGCTGATGTTCGACCTGCTCGCGGGCAAGCCGTTTGACGTGGACGAGCCGCCCGCCTATCTCCTGCGCGTCCGCGCGCGGGAGCAGCGGGAGCGGGAGCGCGCCGCGCAGCGCCTCGAAAAGGCGCGCAAGTACGACGCGGCGGTGAAGCAGAAAAAGCTGGAGCGTCAGCTTGCCGCGCTGGACAAAGCGGAAAAGCTCTCCGACCAGCTGCTGAACGACGGCCTTGCCGCGATCCCCTCCCTGCCCGCGCAGACGCTCGAGCGCATGGCGGCGGAGCTGGGCAACTGCGACCTCCCCGCCGCGCGGGACGTGTTTGAGCGCGTCGCGCTGCTGGACAAGCAGAGCCGACAGGATGTCCGCGCCGCCCAAAGCTGCCGCGCCCAGATGCTCCGCTCTCTGCTTTCGCTGCGCGCGCTCACCGCACGGGCACGGACATTCCTCGCCGAGCAGCTCTCCTCCGAGAGCTATTCGCTGGAGGACCCGCTGCTGTTCGAGGCGCTCGGCGGCGTCTGGAACAACGACGAGCTGCGGGAGCTCGGCCTCTATCGCAAGAGCGCGCGGCTGGTGCAGCTCTCGTTCGACGTTTCCTACGACGAGGCAAAGCGCGCTTACGCCGAACGCGGCTTCTGGCTGGAGCTGGACCGCGGCGACATCGTGCAGACGCAAAGCCTGCACCCCTCGCGAACCCTCAACTACGTCGGCACCGACGACAGCTGCTTCGCGCTGCTGGAGGTGCCGGTGCTGTACGAATCCCCCGTTCCGCCCTGCCAGCGCGTATGGTGGGACGACTGCGCGTCGGTGGAGCTGACCGCGGCGGACTATGCCGCCGTGCTCCGCCGCGCCGAGTCCGTCGCGGACGCCGCCAAACGGGCGAAGCCGCACCTCGGCAATCCGCTGCTGACGGACGCCGTACCGGCGCTGCTCCGCGTCGGTGCGTTGGGCGCGGTGGACGATACCTTTATTTTGGAAGACGACCTCGGCGGACGCATCGCGCTGCGCGACCGTTCCGTTGACGGCGCGGCGCTCGCCTCCGCGCGGCGGCTCGCCGCGCTGCCCGTAGAAGCCGCGGCGGGCGACGCCCTGTTCGGGCTGCTCTTTGTCGACGGCGGGCAGCTCTGTCTGCATCCCTACAGTCTCGTGACGGCGGAGCGCATCCTCCGTCTGCAATTCTGACGCCTATGGATCTGCAAATCATCCACAACTTAAAAGCCTGTCTGGTCGACGCCGCGACGCGCGGCGCGGGTGCGCTCGCCGAGGACGCTGGATTCAAAAGCGCCGTCGACGCGCTCTCCGCCGCCGCGGACGACGCCGCGTCCCGCCGCATCCTGCTTGCCGCGCGCGCTCTGCGCGCCTCCGACGACAAGCAGCGCCCGGGGCGGCTGCTCGATACCCTCGCCCTCGCGGACGCGCTGCTCTGCGAGCGCGCGGAGACAGGCGTCCCCGGCGAACTGGCGCCGCTCCCGCTTGGGGACGGCTATGTGGACGCGCCGTTCAGCGCGTTTCAGCCGCTGCTCGCGGCGCTCGAAAGCTCCGGCAGCGGGCGCGTCACCGTCATCGAGGAGGCATGGGCGGCACACCCGGAGTACTTCACCGATCCCCGCGTGCTGCCGGTACTGGTCGATGCGCTGGACGACGCCCGCGGCGAGTCCGCGGAGCTGTTTGAGCGCATCCTCGCGGCGCTGGGAGACCGCGCCGTGCCGCTGCTGAAAGAGGGCGGCGGAGCCGCGCGCATTTACGCCGTGGCGCGTCTTGCGGGCGCGGCGGAGAACGACTGGTACCTGCGCCTGCTGCCCCGCAGCACGCGGGAGGATCGGGAGGCGGTCATCGCGGCGCTGGGGCTCTCCCCGGACAACGCGCCGCTGCTCTCCGAGCTCTACCAAAACGAAGCCGAGAAAAAGTGCCGCGACGCGGCTCTGCGCGGCCTTGCCCGCATGGACGACGACGCCAGCCGCGCGCTGTGGACGGAGGAGCTGGAGCAGCGCCCCGACTGTCCGCCCTGTCTCGAGGGCGTGGACTCGCCCCTTGCCGCGGACATGGCGGCGCTGGCGGTACGCGACGCGGTGGAGGAGGCCCTTGGCCGCGAGCGCGAAACATTGTCCCGCGCGGAGCTGCTGACCCTCGCCCACGCGCTGTTCGCCGCCTACGGCAAATACTCCGACGCCATGCGCGAAACGTGGCTCTGGTGCGGCGAGCGTCTGGACGCGCTGGAAAAGCTCAAGCCTGACAGCAACGTGCCGCAGTGGGATCTCGGCGCGGCGGACATGCTGGAAAAATGCCTGCTCGAAACCGTGCTCTGGAACCCCTGCGAGGGCGTGCGCGCGCTGGCGCAGGAGCTGAGTGAGCGTTGGCCCGCCCGTTTTTTAAGCGCCGCGGTGCTCATGGAATTGATCCTGCACCCCGCCGAGGCGTTCGACCGCTACGGCAAGCTGATCGTCAAAAACAGCCTCCTGCACCGCGAGACCGCCGCCGAGCGCACGAACCGCATCCGCGTCATGCAGGCGCTCGGCGCCGTGCGGCTCGACCGCGACAACGGGCGGCACATCCCCTTTGAGCGCAAAAACTCGCTCACCGGTGCGCCGGAGGCGAAGCTCTACCGCCTCGCGGAGTTTGACCCGCGCTGGGCGCAGACGCTGGGCGATCCCAAGGTCAACCGCGACGCTGCAGTTTACGACCTCACCGGCCCGTGGTCGATGGTGAAGCTGAGCTTCCGCATGGAATGGATCGAGTAAGATAAAAAGAACAGCTTGCCTTTGGCAAGCTGTTCTTTTTGGTGGACCTGAAGGGATTCGAACCCACGACCTTACGGATGCGAACCGTACGCTC
>CAMJGU010000079.1 GCA_946405325.1 uncultured Clostridia bacterium
GCCGGAGGACATCGCCCGCAAGTTCAAGCGCGCCGTCACCGACAGCGACACCGAGCGCTGCGTGCGCTACGCGCCGGAGGAAAAGCCGGGCGTTTCGAACCTCATGAACATCTACGCCGCCGTCACCGGCAAGACCATGGAGGACATCGAGCGCGAGTTCGACGGCCAGGGCTACGGCGCGTTCAAGCCCGCCGTCGGCGAGGCGGTCATCGAGCTGCTGCGTCCGATCCGCGAGGAGACGGAGCGCATCCTCGCCGACAAGGCGTATCTCGAGAGCGTGTACAAAAACGGCGCGGAGCGGGCGAGCTATGTCGCGGAAAAGACGCTCCGCAAGGTCTACAAAAAAGTGGGATTCATTCCCCGGTAAGGTCGAAAAGCTATGGATACAAGTATTCCCAGCGCGCTGCTGCTGCGGGTGGGGGAGGCGCTGCTGTGCGCCCTCGTCGTGAGCTATCTCATGTCCCCGCTCGTGAAGTCGTTTGCGTATAAGATCGGCGCCATCGACGTGCCGAAGGACAGCCGCCGCATGCACAAGAAGCCCGTGCCGCGGCTCGGCGGCCTCGCCATCTTTTTGGGCTTCATGGTGAGCCTGCTCATCTTCGTTCCCATCGACCATCAGCTGCGCGGCATTTTGCTCGGCGCGACGATCATCGTGGTGCTGGGCGTGGTGGACGACATTTCGCCGCTGCGGGCGTATTTCAAGTTTGTCGTCCAGATCGCCGCGGCGCTCATCGCCGTGTACCACGGCGTCGTGGTGAACGTGCTGTCCAACCCCAACGTGTTCAGCGGCGACGCCTACTGGTCGCTGGGCTGGGCGTCCATCCCCATCACGGTGCTGTGGATCGTCGGCATCACGAACTCGGTGAACCTCATCGACGGGCTCGACGGCCTCGCCAACGGCGTTTCCACCATCAGCGCGGTCACGATGCTGGTCATCGCGCTGCTGGTCTCCGAGGGACAGACGGCGCTCATCATGGCGGCGCTCGCGGGCGCGTGCCTCGGCTTCATGCCCTTCAACAAGAATCCCGCGCAGATGTTCATGGGGGATACCGGCTCGACGTTTCTGGGCTATATCCTCGCGACCATCTCGATCCAGGGGCTTTTTAAGTACTACGCCATCATCTCGTTCGCGGTGCCGTTCCTGATTCTGGGGCTTCCGATGTTCGACACGCTCTTCGCCATCGTGCGGCGGCTCGCCCACGGGCAGAACCCCATGTCGCCCGACCGCGGGCACATCCACCACCGGCTCATCGACATGGGGCTCAATCAGAAGCAGGCGGTGGCGGCGCTGTACGTTGTGAGCAGCATCCTCGGCCTCTCCGCCGTGGTGCTGACCGCGAGCGGCGCGATGCGCGCGATGATCTTCCTGCTGGCGCTGGCGGTGGTGGCATACCTCGCCGCGCGCGTGATCTTCCCGCGGGAGATCGCGGAGACCAAGCACGAAAAGGAACTGGCGGCCGCCGCGACGGAGCCGAAAACGCCCGACCTCACCGAGGAGATCGACCTGCACCCCGCCGTCAACGCCGGTGGGCACGACATTGACCTGCACCCGGCGGTGGACGCCGACCGCATCGACGCAAAAACCGCCCAAGAGGAGGAGACCCATGAGTAAGCTGCGCATTATGAGCGTGTTCGGCACGCGCCCGGAGGCCATCAAAATGGCACCGCTGGTGAAGGAGCTGGCATCGCGCGACGACATTGAGAGCCTTTGCTGCGTCACGGCGCAGCACCGCGAAATGCTCGACAGCGTCATGGACGTGTTCGGCCTCAAAGCCGACGCCGACCTTAACATTATGACCCCGCGCCAGACGCTCTCGACCATCACGAGCAAGTGCCTCACGGGCATGGACGGTGTGATTGAGGACTTGAAGCCCGACATGATCCTCGTCCACGGCGACACGTCGACGACCTTCGCCGGTGCGCTCTCCGCGTTCTATCATCAGGTGCCGGTAGGGCATGTGGAGGCTGGACTTCGTACCTATGACAAGTATTCTCCCTTTCCGGAGGAAATGAACCGCAAGCTGGTCACGCAGATCGCAGATCTCTATTTCTGCCCCACGGAGAACAACCGGCAGAACCTGCTGCGCGAGGGCGTGAGCGACGGTATCTTCGTCACCGGCAACACGGTCATCGACGCGCTCAAGACCACCGTGCGCGCGGATTACCGCTTCGCGACGGCGCTTTTGAACGAGCTGGACTACCAAAACCGCAAGGTCGTGCTGGTCACCTGCCACCGCCGCGAGAACTACGGCGAGCCGATGAAAAATATCTTCACCGCCCTGCGGGATATGGCGCTGCAAAACGAGGATATGGAGCTGGTGTACCCGGTGCACCTCAGCCCCGTGGTGCGCGAGGCGGCGGGGAAGTACCTCGCCGGTACGCCGCGGGTGCACCTCATCGACCCGCTGAGCGCCGACGAAATGCACAATCTCATGGCGCGGGTGTACCTCGTCATGACGGACTCCGGCGGCTTGCAGGAGGAGGCGCCCGCGCTGGGTAAGCCGGTCCTCGTCATGCGCCGCGAGACCGAGCGCCCCGAGGCGGTCACCGCCGGTACGGTGGCGATGGCGGGCGTGGAGTACGCCGACGTGCTGCGCATGGGCAATGAGCTGCTGCGCGACGCGAACGCCTACGCGAAGATGGCGCACGCCGTCAACCCCTACGGCGATGGCAACGCCTGCGCGCGCATCGCGGACGCGATCGAGTGGCACTTCGGCCGCCGCACGGAGCGGCCTGCCGACTTCCGTCCATGAGAAAGAAAAGACGGTTCAACTTCATCACGTTTGCGTTTTTCGCGCTGCTGGTTCTGGTGGTGCTTTTCCTTGTGCGCGTTGCGGTGCACCGTCCGCCCGCGGTGACGCTGCCGCCGACCGCGGAGACAGAGAGCGGCGACGGCCAGGCCTCGGACGCGCCGATCGAGGCGATCCGCCGCGTGGAGGTGACGCCGGAGACGGTGCAGCGCGTCATCGAGCGCCTGGCGCGGCCGGAGAGCTACCGCCGCACGATCACCATTGTGCGCTACTGGGGCGAGAGCAGCGGGCAGAGCGTGGTGGAGACCGCCGTTTCGGGGGATTGGACGCGCCTGGACGAGACGCGTGACGATCTGACGCGCCATGTCATCACCTGCAGCGGCGCGGATAGCTGGGTGTGGTACGGCGACAGCCGCCGGGTCTACTCCGGCGCGGCGGCGCTGACCGCCGACGAGGAGCAGAGTATTCCCACCTACGAGGACGTGCTGCTGCTCGATCCTGCGTCCATCGCCGCGGCGGACTACCGCGCGCTTGAGGAGGTAAACTGCATCTATGTGGAGACCGCGCCGGACGGCGGCGGCTACGCCGCGCGCTACTGGATCAGCGTGGACACCGGCTTGCTGGTATCTGCGGAGCGGCTGCAAAACGGAACGCTGGTCTACAGCATGCGGGGCTTGTCCGTCGATGAGACCGAGCCGGACGCGGCGGCGTTCACGCTGCCGGGCGGCGAAATCCTATATGATCCGAACGACGAAAGCGAGGGCTGAACAGCCCTCGCTTTTACAATATCAGCAATAAGCCCAGCGCGATCAGCGCCTCGTCGTCCGCCTTCTCCTGAAACAGGAAGAACAGGATCAAAAGCAGCAGCAGATCGCCGGTGTCCACGTCCTTGAGCCGCAGCTGCTCCAGCAAACGCCCCAGAAACCGCATCGCGTCCGGCGGTGGCGGCGGCGGCGGAGGGGGAGCGGGCGGCGGCAGGGGATGGGGCGGCGGATCAAAATGCTCGTGATGCTCGTGCGGCGGGGGATCGAACGGCGGCGGGTCAAAGGGTTCGGGCGGCACGGGCGGAGGCGGCGGACGGCGGGCGGGCTCCGCCACGGCAACGCGGATGTAATCGCCATGCTCACCCCGTATGTAGCGGTTCATAGCAGCCCCCCTTCGCTCGTGAGAAAGGTCTTGCCCAGATGGATGAGCCGCGCGAGCTGCGCGGCGCGCTCCACCTTGTCGCGGCGCTTGCGGCTCAAAAACGGGCGCAGCGCCATCAAAAGCGCCGTCGCCTCGCTGCTCTCCGGACGGTTCAGCTCCCGCAGCAGCGGCCCCAGGCGCCGCAGCAGCTCCGGGTCGAGCGAGCCGAGCAGCTGCGCGGCGTCCATGTCGGGCGGCGGCGGGGGAGGCGGCGCGCCGCCGCTCTCCGGCTCCGGGGACGCGCCGCCGCCGAGACTCTGGGCGATGGACGCGATCTGCGCCATGGCGTCGGGATCGGAGAGGATCGTATTGAGTTGTTCCTGCCAATCCGCCACGCGCCGCGCCTCCTTACTGCTTCGCCTTGTCGTTTAAGCGGCTCATCATCGCCGCCGTGTTCGGGTCGTTCATCATGCCCTGGAGCATCGCGGACAGCTCCCGCGTGTCGCCCTTTGCCGCGTTCGCCGCCGCGCGGTTGAGCGCCGCGCCGCCGTCGCCCTGCGTGAGCCTCTGCATGAGCTGCTGCCCGTCGCCGGAGCGCATGATCTGCTCGGCAAGCCCCTTGTTCTGCTTGAGCCGCTCAATGGCGGCCTTGGTCTTTTCGTCCATGGAAAGCCCTCCGTGTTGTGATGATTCACCCTAATATATGCGCCGCGGCGCGAAAATGTACCGCGCGGCACGATGAGGTTTTGCTTTACGCCGGAGGACTTTCGTGGTATTCTATCAAAAAATGACCACATTCGGGAGGGTTCGCCATGAAATCCAAGGCCGCCGTCAAGCGCATTATCGAGGCTCTGAAGGTGCTGTACCCCGACGCGCTGTGCTCGCTCAACTATGATAAGGACTATGAATTGCTCTTCGCCGTGCGGCTCTCCGCCCAGTGCACCGACGCGCGGGTGAACATGGTCACGCCGGGGCTGTTCGCGAAGTTTCCCACGCTGGAGGCGTTTGCGAGCGCGAGCTATGAGGAAGTGGGCGAGGCGATCCGCTCCTGCGGGTTCTACCACACCAAGGCGAAGGACCTCGTCGAGTGCGCGAAGATCCTGCTCGACCGGCACGGCGGCAGGGTGCCGGACACCATGGAGGAGCTGACGGCGCTGCCCGGCGTGGGCCGCAAGACCGCGAACCTGATCCTCGGCGACGTGTACAGCCAGCCCGCCTACGTCTGCGACACCCACTGCATCCGCATCAC
>CAMJGU010000080.1 GCA_946405325.1 uncultured Clostridia bacterium
CGGGCATCGGCGGCGTGTCGATGAGCCCGCTGGCGGAGGTGCTGCACGGCATGGGCGTCATCGTACAGGGCAGCGACATGAACGAAAGCCCCGCCGTCGAGCATCTGCGCGCGCTGGGCATCTCCGTCGCCATCGGCCACGCCGCTGAAAACCTGGGCGGGTGCGATCTCGTGATCCGCACCGCCGCCATTCACGACGACAATCCGGAGATCTCCGGCGCGATCACCCGCGGCATTCCCGTTTTTGAGCGGGCGCAGGCGTGGGGCGCGATCATGAAGGGCTATCAGAACGCGCTGTGCATCTCCGGCACCCACGGCAAGACCACCACGACCTCCATGGCGACGCACATCTTCATGGCGGCGCAAAAGGACCCGACGGTGATGATCGGCGGCACGCTGGAGCTGCTGCACGCGGGCTACCGCGTCGGCAAGGGCGACACCATCATTGCCGAAAGCTGCGAATACTGCAACTCGTTTTTGAGCTTCTTCCCCACCGTGGCGGTCATCCTCAACGTGGAGGCGGATCATCTCGATTTCTTCAAGGATCTCGACGACGTGGAGCGCTCATTCCGCAAGTTTGCGGAGCTGGTGCCGGAGCGGGGCTATGTCGTCGCCAACCGGGACGACAGCGGTGCAAAGGAGACGCTCTCCGGCTACGCGCGTCCCGTGTTCTGGTTCAGCCTGAACGACGAGACAGCCGACTGTCATGCGGCAAATATTGTCTGGACGGACGGTCTGCCCGCGTTTGACGTCGTCGTCCGCGGCGAGGCCTACGCCCATGTGACGTTGAACGTGGGCGGCGAACACAACATCATGAACGCCCTCGCCGCGGCGTCCGGCGCGTATCTGCTGGGGCTGCCCGGCGAAGCGGTGACGCAGGGCCTTGCCGGGTTCCACGGCGCGGGACGCCGCTTCGAGAAGAAGGGCGAATACCACGGCGCGATGGTCTACGACGACTATGCCCACCATCCCGGCGAGCTGCACGCGCTGCTGACCATGGCGAAAAAGCTGCCGTATCAGCGCATCGTCTGCGCGTTCCAGCCCCACACCTATACCCGCACCCACGCGCTGTTCCGGGAGTTTGTCGAGGAGCTGAAGCTCCCCGACGTCACGATCCTCGCGGAGATCTACGCCGCGCGGGAGCAGAACGACCTCGGCATCTCCTCCAACGACCTCGCCCGGGAGATTCCCGGCGCGATCTACTGCCCGACGCTTGCCAAGGTCACGGAGACGCTGCGCGCCGTCGCCAAGCCGGGCGACCTGATCCTCACCGTCGGCGCGGGCGACATCTACAAGGCGGGCGAGGCGCTGCTCAAAGAAAAAGAGTAAGCCTCACTAAGTTTCAGCAAAAAAGTCGGAAAAGCGTTCCGCTTTTCCGACTTTTCAGTTGATCTCAAAGGTTTTGACGTGCGCGATCTTCGCGTCCGAGTGCGTGCATAGGCACGCCACATAGTTCGGGAATGTGTCCAGATAGACGATGCGCTCGTCCAGCAGGGCGATGTTGTTCTCCTCCCGGATCGAGCTGATGCCCGCGCCGGTCCACTTGCTGCGGGCTTCCCGCCGCACCCAGCGCTCAAAAAACTCCTGCTGCGAGTCCGTGCCTGCAATGCGCTGCATCGTCCGCTCGCTGACCGGGCGAAGCTTCTCGATGTCTACGCCGATCGGTTCATTATGTAAACCAATCAACGCCGCCTGACGCGTGTGGCTGATGTTGAACTGCAACTCGGGATAGTCCGCAAACTCCGGCTTTCCGTAGCGGTTATAGCGCATTTCTGGAAGTTTTTTCCACCCGCACAGGGAGCGCGTCGCCATGTAGAGCACGGCGTAGGCGCACAGCGGCTCCTGCCGCAGCTCGGCGCGCGGCATGCGCAGCAGGCGCTCACGGCGCTCCGCCGGCATGATGCGGAGCATGGTTTCGGTCTCCTCCTCCGTTAGGGGGCGGTTCAGCTTCACGGCAAAGAGTTGAATGTCCATGCTCCAATCCCCCTTTCTGCGGCTGTTTCGATAAGAAAATTATACCGCAGAGCGCGATGCTTGTCAATTTCGCATGCATCGAATCGGCTTTGTTCTTTTTTCAGAAAAAAAGAGGAAATCCGGAAGTTTTGGCGTATATGTACTATGTCGACACTGCGAGAGGAGGCGAGGCGCGTGGCGTTTGACCAACGGTTTCTGGACGAGCTGACCGCGCGCAGCGACATCGTCGACGTGGTGGGCAGCTATGTGAGCTTACAGCCGCGGGGCTCGGAATACTGGGGCTGCTGCCCGTTCCACAGCGAGCGGACGCCTTCGTTCCACGTCCGGCCCGACCAGCAGATGTACTACTGCTTCGGCTGCAAAAAGGGCGGCGGGGTCATCAACTTCGTCATGGAGCTTGAAAACCTCTCCTACCCCGACGCGATCCATTTTCTCGCCAAGCGCGCGGGCATGCAGGTGCCGGAGGACACGCGGGACGACGGCTCAAGCCGTCTGCGTTCGCGACTGCTGGCACTCAACCGCGATGCGGCGCACTTCTATTACGACCAACTGCACTCGCCCAAGGGCGAAGCCGTGATGGAGTACATGCGATCGCGCAAGATCACGCAGCGCAATGCCACCAACTTCGGTCTCGGCGCATCGAGCGGCGAGTGGGACGGTCTGATGACCGCCATGCTGGAAAAGGGCTACACCCAGGCGGAGCTCATTACAGCGGGTCTTGCTGTCAAGGGCAAAAACGGCGGCGCGTACGACAAGTTCCGCAACCGGCTCATCTTCCCCATCGTCGACGTGCGCGGCGACGTGCTGGGCTTCGGCGGGCGCATCGTGGATAAAAACGACCCCGGCGCAAAGTATATGAACACGCCGGAGACGATCGTTTACAGCAAGCGCCGCGTGCTCTACGGGCTCAACCTCGCCCGCAAGAGCAAGCGACAGGGCATTCTGCTCGTCGAGGGCAACATCGACGTGGTGATGCTCCATCAGGCGGGCTTTGACAACGCCTGCGCGTCCATGGGGACCGCGCTGACGCAGGAGCAGCTGCACCTTTTATCCCGCTACACCAAGGACATCATCCTCTGCTACGACAACGACGAGGCGGGCAAGGTCGCCACGCAGAAGGCGCTGGCGCTGCTGCGCGACACCGATTTCAACGTGCGCGTGCTGGAGCTGCCCAAGCGGCTCGTTGACGGGCAGTACGTCAAACAGGACGCGGACGACTTCATCAAGTTTCAGGGTGCGGACGCCTTTGAAAATCTGCTCTCCGGCAGCGAGAGCGGCATGGACTTCCGCATGGCGCAGCTGCGGGACAAGTTTGATCTCACCAGCGACCGCGGACGCATCGACTACGCCGCGGCGGCGGCGGAGCTGCTCGCTGACGTACCCAACGCGGTCGAGCGCGAGGTCTACACCGTCCGCGCGGCAGACGCCGCCGGTATCTCGCCGGAGGCGTTCCGGCAGGAAGTGAAGCGCTTCTCCTCCCGTAAGGAACGCAAAGCGCGGCGCGAGCAGGAAAAGCGCGATCTGCGCCCGGTCATGGCGGCGCAGCCCAGGGAGCGCTCCATGCGCTACGACAACATGCGCTCGGCGCTCGCCGAGGAAGGTGTGCTGCGGCTGCTGGTGCTGGACGACGCGCTGTTCGGCGCGGAGCCGCCGCTGGCGGAGGAAGATTTTTCCTCTCCGCTGCTGGGGCGATTGTTCGACGCTCTCTGGCAGCAGCGGCAGAATCCCTCCGGGATCCGGATCGGCGCGCTGGACGGGCAGTTCAGCTCGGACGAGCTGGGGCATCTGACCGGCATTCTGCAAAAGCCGGAATCCACAGACCATGCGGCGCGGCAAAAGGCGCTGCGGGATTATCTCGATATCATACACGGCGAAGCCGCCAAACGCAACGCCGCAGCGGAGGACCCGCTGGCGGCCGCCATGAGAAAGATACAACGAAAAAAAGAAGATAGAGATGGAGGAACCACATAATGGCAACTGAGATGGACAAGGAGTTTGACACCCAGGACCTCGAAGCGCAGGCTGACAGCATTCTGGCCGCAGCGGGCGAGGTCGAGGAAATTCCCGTCATCATCGAGAAGAACCCGCCGAAGGGCAAGAAAAACAGCGAGGCCGAGAAAAAAGCCCCGCCGCTGGAGGAATCTGTCATCGCGTCGCTGCCCGCCGCCGCGATCCTCACGGAGCAGGAGAAGCTGCGCGATCTGTTCGCCAAGGGCAAGCGCGCCGGCAAGGTCGACGCCTCGGAGCTGATGGAGACGCTGGACGAGCTGACGCTCAATCCCGAGCAGATCGATCAGATCTACGATTCGCTCGAGCAGCTGAGTATCGAGGTCGGCAGCGCCGACGCCGCCGACAGTGACGACAGCGACGACGAGCCGCCGATGGAGGCTCTTGCCGAGGTCGAAGAAGAGGAGCTCATCGACCCGAACGAGCTGGTGGACAGCTTCTCCATCGACGACCCCGTGCGCATGTACCTCAAGGAGATCGGCAAGGTCTCCCTGCTCTCCGCCGACGAGGAGATCACCCTCGCCAGCGAGATGACCGCCGGTATGGAGGCTGCGCAGAAGCTGGCACAGGCAGACGCCGGTGAGATCAAGCTCACCAAGGCGGAGCGCACCAATCTGAAGGCGGTCGTCGCCAAGGGTGAAGAGTCCAAGCAGAAGCTGGCCGAGGCAAACCTGCGTCTCGTCGTGTCCATCGCCAAGCGCTACGTCGGCCGCGGCATGCTGTTCCTCGACCTCATTCAGGAGGGCAATCTGGGCCTTATCAAGGCAGTCGAAAAGTTCGACTACACCAAGGGCTACAAGTTCTCCACCTACGCGACCTGGTGGATCCGTCAGGCGATCACCCGCGCCATCGCCGATCAGGCGCGTACCATCCGCATCCCCGTCCACATGGTGGAGACCATCAACAAGGTCATCCGCGTGTCCCGTCAGCTGCTGCAGGAGCTTGGCCACGATCCCTCTCCGGAGGAGATCAGCGCCGAGATGGGCATGTCGGTGGAAAAGGTGCGCGAGATCCTGAAGATCGCGCAGGAGCCGGTCTCCCTCGAAACCCCCATCGGCGAGGAGGAGGACAGCCACCTCGGCGACTTCATCCCCGACGAGGGCGCCAGCGAGCCCAGCGAAGCCGCCAGCTTCACGCT
>CAMJGU010000081.1 GCA_946405325.1 uncultured Clostridia bacterium
GCCAATCTGCTGAAGCTCTTCGGCGACCCGACGCGCGCGCGGCTGCTGCACGCGCTGGAGCTGCACGAGCTTTGCGTCTGCGATCTCGCGGCGCTGCTGGGCGTCACGAAGTCTGCGGTATCGCATCAGCTCAAGGCGCTGCGGCTCGCCAATCTCGTCAAGCCGCGGCGCGACGGGCAGGTGGTCTACTACTCGCTCGCCGACGACCATGTGCGCGCCATTTTGAACATGGGATTTGAGCATATTCGGGAATGAGGAGGACGAAACCGTGAAGAAGAAATTCAAGTGTGAGGTCGACTGCGCCAACTGCGCACAGAAGTTACAGGACGCGCTGAGCAAGCTCGACGGCGTGGACGAGGTGTCCGTCAACTTTATGACCCAGAAGCTGACCCTCGTTGCCGCGGACGAGAAGTTTGACGAGGTGTTCAACGCCGTGGTCAAAAAGGCAAAGCAGATCGAGCCGGACACCGTGATCTCCGCATAAGCAGCCATGACGGATAAGCAAAAAAAGATGCGCACGCGCATCCTTGTCGTGCTCGCCCTCTACGCTGCGGTATTCGCCTTTGACCGATTGCTGCTGCCGGATTGGCTGCCGGAGATCGCGCGGCTGCCGCTGTACATCGTGCCGTACCTGCTCATCGGCTGGGACGTGCTGCGCAAGGCTTGGACGAACATCCGGCATGGGCAGGCGTTCGACGAGTGCTTTCTCATGGCGGTGGCGACCATCGCCGCGTTCGCCATCGGTGAATATGCCGAGGCCACGGCGGTCATGCTGTTCTACCAGATCGGCGAGCTGTTTCAGGGCGTCGCCGTGGGCAAGGCCCGCGCCTCCGTCGCGGAGCTGATGAGCATTACGCCGGAGTATGCGAACTACGAAACCGTCACCGGAAACCTGCGGACGATGGATCCGGAGGACATCCGCGTTGGCAGCGTCATTGTGGTCAAGGCAGGCGAGCGCGTGCCGCTCGATGGCGTGGTGCTGACCGGCGAGAGCTACGTGGACACCTCCGCGCTGACCGGCGAATCCGTGCCGCGGCGCGTCACGGTGGGCGACGAGGTGTTCAGCGGCACCATCAACGGCGACGGCCCGCTCCGCGTGCGCACCACCAAGGCGTACGAGGATTCCACCGTCAGCAAGGTGCTGGAGCTGGTGGAAAACGCCAGCGAGAAAAAGGCGCGGCTGGAGCAGTTCATCACCCGCTTTGCCCGCGTCTACACCCCGGTGGTAACGATCAGCGCACTGCTGCTCGCGCTGTTTCCGCCGCTTTTCTTCCATCAGCCGCTGGGCGAATGGATCCGCCGCGCGTGCATCTTTCTCATCGTCTCTTGCCCCTGTGCGCTGGTGATCTCGGTGCCGCTGGGCTTCTTCGGCGGCATCGGCGCCGCCTCGCGCATCGGCGTGCTGGTCAAGGGCGGCAACTACCTCGAAGCCCTCGCGGAATGCGATACGCTGGTGGTGGACAAGACCGGTACGCTGACCATGGGCGATTTCAAGGTCACCCAGTTCATCCCCGCCGAGGGGCACCGCACGGACGAACTGATGATGGCCGCCGTGAACGCGGAGGCATTTTCCAACCACCCGGTGGCGGTCTCGCTCCGCGCGGTGTACAGCGAGCCGATCAACACCTCGCGGCTCACCGACATGCACGAGCTGCCGGGTCTCGGCACCCACGGCTACTGGAACGGCAAGGAGCTGATGGCGGGCAACGCCAAGCTGCTGGCGCAGTACGGCATCCAATGCACGCCGCGCACCGAGCTGGGCACCGTGGTCCACGTCGCCTATGACGGCGAGTACTTGGGCTGCTTCGTCGCCTCCGACACGATCCGCGACGGCGCCGCCGAGGCGATGAAGGGCATCAAGAAGGCCGGCGTCCGGGAGATCGTGATGCTCTCCGGCGATCTGACGGTACTCGTGGAGGGCACGGCGGCGCTGTTGGGCATCGACACCGCGTACGGCGAGCTGATGCCCGCCGACAAGGTCGCAAAGCTGGAAGAGCTGCTGAACCGTCCCGGCCGCCGCGGCAAGGTCGCCTATGCGGGCGACGGCATCAACGACGCGCCGTCGCTGATGCGCGCGGACGTGGGCATCGCCATGGGAAAGCTCGGCTCCGACGCCGCCATCGAGGCGGCGGACATCGTACTCATGGACGATGGGCTGAGCAAGATCGCCGCCACCGTTGGCATCGCCCACAAGACCACGCGCATCGTGCGGGAGAACGTGGCGTTCGCGCTGATCGTGAAGTTCGCCGTACTGATCCTCGGCGCGCTGGGCTACGCCACCATGTGGCTCGCCGTGTTCGGCGACGTGGGCGTTACGGTGCTGGCGGTGCTCAACTCCATGCGCTGCCTTTCCTACAAGAAAAAATAAGAGCTGCGTTCCGTAGCTCTTATTTTTTACCCAGTTCCCAGAACGCCACCGCGCTCGCCGCGGCGACGTTCAGCGAATCGACGCCCCGCGACATCGGAATACGCACGGTGTAATCGCAGTCTGCAATGGTGCGCGGCGCGAGACCGTCTCCCTCTGTACCGAGCACGACGGCGAGCTTCGGCTCCGCCGCCACCGCCGCGTCGTCGATGGACACCGATTCGTCCGTCAGCGCCATCGCGGCGGTCTTAAAGCCCAGCGCGTGCAGCCGCGCACTCCAATCCGCGTCCACGTGCGTCCATGGGATCAGAAACACGTTGCCCATGCTCACGCGCACCGCGCGGCGATAGAGCGGGTCGGCACAGCCCTGCGTCAGCAGCACCGCGTCCATGCCCAGTGCCGCCGCGCTGCGAAAGATCGCGCCGACGTTGGTGGGGTTCATCACGTCCTCCAGCACCGCGACGCGACGCGCGTTCGCGCAGACTTCTTCCACGCTTGGCTCCGCCTTGCGCCGCATGGCGCAGAGCACGCCGCGGGTCAGCTGAAAGCCCACCAGATGCGTCAGCACCTCCAGCGGCGCGGTGTAAACCGGCACGTCACAGCGCGCGACGATCTCTCGCGCCTCGCCCTCGATGTGCTTCGGCTCGAGCAGCAGCGACATCGGCTCATAGCCCGCGTCCAGCGCCCGCTCGATGACCTTGGGGCTCTCCGCGATGAAAAGCCCGCTCAGCGGCTCGTCATAGCGCAGCAGCTCGCGCTCGGAAAGCCGCGCGTAAACGTCCAGCTCCGGCGCAGCGAAGTCCGTGATCTCATGGATCTCGCGCATAGCACGTCACCGCCCGTTCCGCAGCGCCGCCGCTTCGTCCGCAAGCCGCCGCATCATCCGCTCCTCAAAGGAACCGGGGATCGGCGCCGTGCCGCTTCGCGGCAGCAGGATCGCCGCGGCGCGCTCCGCCGTCACGCTCTCCAGCTCCACGTCCAGCCCCGCCTGACGCACGGCGTCCTGCAAGGCGTCCATCAGCCGCTGCTTGACCTTCTGGGAATTCAGCAGCAGTAGTCCCTGCTTTTCAAGGCTCTCGCCCGACAGGTGCGCGCCCATCTGCACCGCCAGCTTCGCGGCGCTCTTCAAAATACCGTACTCGCTGCCGATGCGCTCGATGCCGTCGCTGACCACGGAGCTGCGCAGCAACGCCGCGTAGTCGATGTCCACCTGCTCCGCGAGCAGCGCAAGTCGGCTGCCCGGGCGATCCACGGCGGCAAAATGCCCGATGCGCACGATGCTCGCCCCGAACAGCTCCGCGAGGTGGCGGTTGGCGGAATTGCGCATCCGCTCCTCATGGGCGGACACCAGCCAGACCACCATGCGATCCTTGTCGTCCGCGCTCATCTCGCCCAGCAGCGCGCAGGCAGCGGGAACCGCCTCCGCGCCGAGACCCGCGAGAAAACGATCCGTCTCGTTCGGCGCGGTCTTGGCGGCGCAGTGCTCCACCAGCTGCGGCAACAGCACCTCCACGCAGCGGCGATAGTCCGCCCGCGCCACATCCAGTTGAATGTTCAGCATCGCGTCTGCTTACTCCCCAAGCTCGCTGCGCAGCACCTTGCCGATGTTCCAGGTGTACGCCGCGCGCTGCGCGGCCTGCAGGCGCTCCTCCGGCGTTTTGTAGTCAAACGAGCCGGTCTGCGAGCCGCAGTCCATGCACATGACGTACCAGCTCCAGCCGCGCTCTTCCTCCAGCAGTGCCGCGCCGCCGCAATAGGGGCAGTCCTGCAAATCGATCTGTTCGTAGATATCCATTGGTCTTCCTCCGTGTTTGTGTGCCAATCCGTCTCTTCTGATTGTACGGGATATTTTTTCTCTGTCAAGCCAAAATTCACGGCTTTTTCTCTCCGCCGCCTTGCAAAATCCCCCCAATGCGGATATGATGGTGCTATCCCAGTTTGAGGAGACCCCATCATGGCAAAAGCCCCCAAAAAGAAAAAAGAGAAAGCGGAAAAGAAATCCCGGCGTCCCAAGCGCGTCCCGCTGCCGAAGGCACCGCTCACGGTAAAGGATGTGTTGGTGTCCGTCGTCGCATACGCGTTTCTCGGTCTCAGCTTTATGTGCATGATCCTCGCCATTCAGGCCGCCATGCGCGGCGACGGGCAGAGCGCCGTCCGCCGGGCGGCATCCTCCCGTCCCTCCGCGCAGACAGCGGCAAACAGTTCCATGTGGTTTGGGCTAAAGGACGGCACCTTTGTCAACGAATACGGCGATCCCTTTGTGGCGCCCCCGCCTGTGACCTATGAGCCGCCGGCACCGCAGAGCGAAACGCCCACGGCTCCCGCGCCGACACCGGCACCGACGCCCGAGATCGAAACACCCGAAGCGCCCGCCGGACCGGAAGCTCCCATGCCCGAAGCAGAGTCCGCGCCCGCCCCCGTCACCAACGGGCAGGACTGGACGATCATGGTCTGGATCGCCCAGCGGGGCGGAGGCTACCACAGCCGCAGCGACTGTCCGGAGATCGGCTCCGCCACGCCGCGGGAGACCACGATCCAGGAGGCCGTCGCGCTGGACTGCACGCGCTGCGACAGCTGCTGGCCCGATTAAAGTTTATACGCCGCCCGAACGGGCGGCGTATTCTTTTACAGGATCAGCCGCGCGGCGGACAGCACCGCCAGCAGCAGCAGATTGAGCAGTGAGAACACCAACAGATACTTCCCCGTGTGCGCCTCGCGCCTGCCGGAGTA
>CAMJGU010000082.1 GCA_946405325.1 uncultured Clostridia bacterium
GGGGGCGTACCGGTTTCGACGGGGGTGTGGAGGCAGGATAAGCGGGCGGCGGCGCCTGACCGCCATAAAACGGGCAACTTATAAATTAAAGAACAACAACGATACTGTTCTTGCAGCTGCCTGATTGCGGCTGCCGTCTGAACTAGGAGGGCCACGGCCTAGGGAAGGCGTCATTGAGTGGCGTCCGTGAGGCGGGAAAGAGTTGACCCGCCCACGCATCATGACTCTACCGAAGCGCAAGGTCTGTCCGGTGTCCTTGCGTGGGGGGAATCCTTAAAACCTGACTGCGCCCGGAGAAAGTCCTGTTAAAGCGCTTTCGGACAGGGGTTCAACTCCCCTCGCCTCCACCAATGGGTCACCGCTTGTTAGCAAGCGGTGACCTTTTCGCATTTGAAAGCGCGTTGATGAAACAACTAAGCGTTGCGCGTAGTAAAGAGAGGCTGTATACTGAAATATACTACTAAAACGGTAATGGGGGGGGAGCAGTATTATGAAGTTGCAGGAGCTGTTGCAGGGAAAGGTCGATTTGCAGAAAACCAAACTCGTCCGCCACAACCTTACCAATCCAGAAGTGCTGAGGAACTATAATAACGGGCTATTGGAATAATATCAATCCATACAGTCCCCGACGCGTTTCAAGGACACAGAGACCGTTATCAGCTTTTTGGGGACGGACGGAACAAACGCCGTGTTTCAAGGGTGCTATCAAGTCGAGGGGAGCATACCGTTCAAAGACGCGGAAAAACCGAAAGGACTTGTCATCGGCGACGATACCGAGGATTTGGCGTTTTACAAGCTGACAAAAACCAATGTGCTTGCCGATTTGAAAGACCGCCTTGTAATTGAGTGGGGCAAGGGAACAATAAATTGGTGTCAAAACGGAACGACAGAAAAAGAAGTATTGGAAATTCGCCACGCAGTTTCAGACATACCCTTTGAGGGCTATGACAAAGCCTTGCTCACCTTCGATGAATTGCACGAGATTGTTTTCAACAGAGCGGCGCACAAGGAATGGAAAGCAAGTTGTCCGCCGTCGCGGGTGTATACCTGATAACAGATACCAAGACGGGCAAGCACTATGTCGGCTCGGCAAGCGGCGAGCAAGGCGGTATTTGGGGGCGGTGGAGCGAATACGCGCATACGAAGCACGGCGGCAATATGCGCCTTAGGGAGCTTATCACCGCCGATGCCGACTATTGCCGGAACTTTCAGTATTCCATTCTTGAAGTGTTTCCCATCAAGCGGGATAAGCGTGAAGTATTGGAATATGAGCAGTTATACAAGCACAAACTACTGTCTTTCTTCCCCTATGGGCTAAATGATAACTGAGAAGATGTCGTATATAAACCGTACTATGCCTGCTTATGCTTAGCCAAATGAGCAGGTAAGTGCAAGCCAGCCAGCATAGCAGACAAGGTTAGTATTTGGGACGCTTAGGTCCACCACAAATCCGAACTCCGCGGGGAGTTCGGATTTTCTCTTTCCCGCCCCTTGCAAAACCACTCGCCTGTGGTATAATGGCCGCTATGTGTATACATCTATATTAACGAGGGCGATTCGATGAAACTCAATCAACTGAAGGTCGGCGAGAGCTGCGCGGTCACCGCCGTGGGCGGCGAGGGCGCGCTGCGCCAGCACTTTTTGGATATGGGCGTGATCCCCGGCGCGGAGGTCACGCTGGTCAAGCTCGCGCCCATGGGCGATCCGGCGGAGTACCGCCTC
Source organism: uncultured Clostridia bacterium (assembly GCA_946405325.1). The sequence goes on from CAMJGU010000082.1 coordinate 1,723, forward strand.
CACGGCTACGAGCTGACGCTGCGCCTCGCGGACGCGGCACAGATCGACGTCGAGCCGATCACCGCGGGCGCGCGCGATGAAGTACACGCGAAAAGCACGCTCCATGCCGCGCACCCCGGCCTCGGCGAGGGCGGCAAGTTCCACCCGAAGGGCAGCGGCGACCCGCTGCCGGAGAGCACGACGCTGACCTTTGCGCTGGTGGGCAACCAGAACAGCGGCAAGACGACGCTGTTCAACCGCCTGACCGGCTCGAACCAGCACGTCGGCAACTTCCCGGGCGTGACCGTCGACCGCAAGGACGGCCCGATCCAGCACCATCCCGATACGCTGGTGACGGACTTGCCCGGCATCTACTCCATGTCGCCCTACAGCAGCGAGGAGATCGTCTCCCGCAACTTCGTGTTGCAGGAAAAGCCGCGCGCGATCATCAACATCGTGGACGCCACCAACATCGAGCGCAACCTCTATCTCACCATGCAGCTGCTGGAGATGAACCTGCCGATGGTCGTGGCGCTGAACATGATGGACGAGGTGACCGCCAACGGCGGCTCCATCGACGTCAACGCCATGGAGGCGGCGCTGGGCGTGCCGGTGGTGCCGATCTCGGCGGTGAAGAACTCCGGCGTGGATGAGCTGGTGGATCATGCAATCCACGTTGCCCACTATCAGGAGCGCCCGCTGCGCCAGGACTTTTGCGACGAGACGGACGCCGGCGGCGCGGTGCACCGCTGCCTGCACGCGATCTGCCACCTGATCCAGGATCACGCCGCGGCGGCGGGATTGCCGCTGCGCTTCGCGGCGAGCAAGATCGTGGAGGGCGACGCGCTGATCCTCTCGCAGCTGTCGCTGGATCAGAACGAGCGGGAGACCATCGAGCACATCGTGCTGCAAATGGAAAAGGAGCGCGGCCTCGACCGCAGCGCCGCCATCGCGGATATGCGCTTTGCGTTCATCCGCCGCGTCTGCGCCGGTACGGTGAAAAAGCCGCACGAGAGCAGAGAACGCCTGCGCAGCGAGCGGCTTGACCGTGTGCTCACGGGCAAATATACGGCGATCCCGGTGTTCATCGGCATCATGGCGCTGGTGTTCTATCTGACCTTCAACGTCATCGGCGCGTGGCTGCAGGAGCTGCTGGAGAGCGGCGTCGACGCGCTGGGCGCGTGGGCGGACGGCGCGCTTGCCGCCGCGCACGTCAACCCGGCGCTCCACAGCCTGATCGTCAACGGCATCTTCGCGGGTGTGGGCAGCGTGCTGAGCTTCCTGCCCATCATCGTGACGCTGTTCTTCTTCCTCTCGATCCTCGAGGACAGCGGGTACATCGCCCGCGTGGCGTTTTTCATGGACAAGCTGCTGCGGCGGATCGGGCTTTCCGGCCGCAGCATCGTGCCGATGCTCATCGGCTTCGGCTGCACGGTGCCCGCCGTCATGGCGACGCGCACGCTGCCGAGCGAGCGCGACCGCCGCATGACGATCCTGCTCACGCCGTTTATGAGCTGCACGGCGAAGCTGCCGATCTACGGCTTTTTCGTCAACGCGTTCTTCCCCGGCCGGGGCGGGCTGATCATGACGGGACTGTACCTGCTGGGCATCGTTACCGGCATCCTCGCGGCATACCTGTATAAAGGCACGTTTTTCCGCGGCGAGCCGGCGCCCTTTGTCATGGAGCTGCCGAACTACCGCCTGCCGGGCGCGAAGAACGTGGCGCAGCTGCTCTGGGAAAAGGCGAAGGACTTCTTGCAGCGCGCGTTCTCGGTCATCCTGATCGCGACGCTGGTGGTCTGGTTTTTGCAGAGCTTTGATCTGCACTTCAACATGGTGGCGGACTCGCAGGACAGCATCCTCGCCATGGTGGCGGGTGTGATCGCGCCGGTCATGCGCCCATTGGGGCTTGGGGACTGGCGCATCTGCACGTCGCTCATCACCGGCTTTATGGCGAAGGAGAGCGTGGTGTCCACGCTGCGTATCTTGTTCGGGGAGAACATCGGCGGCGTGCTCGATACCCTCTCCGCGGCGGCGCTGCTGGTGTTTTCCCTGCTCTATACGCCCTGCGTGGCGGCGATCGCCTCCATCCGGCGTGAGCTGGGCACCCGCTGGGCGACCGGCGTCGTGATCTGGCAGTGCGTGCTGGCATGGTTTGCCGCGCTGATCGTGCGCGCGGCGCTGATCCTGCTGGGGGTGGTGTGATGAACGCCGTGGATATGGTGTTACTGGCGCTGATTGCGGCGGCGGTGATCTGGGCGGTGCAGCGCAGCGTCAGGCGCGCGAAGCGCGGCGGCTGCGGGTGCGGCTGCGACGGCTGCACGGGCTGCGACGCCAATCGAATGGGCCGCGGGAACGATTCTCGACAAAAAGAGTTGTAAAATGCGGAAACATCCGTTATAATATTTGTTCAATGGGTTCATGGGTTCATTTTGAACCGGACCTGGCATGGGATAAAGAGGTGGACAGCTTATGAATTCCAAGACGCTATTTTACATCCTGAAGAGGATCCTGCTGGCGATCCTGACGGTTTGGGTCGTCATCACGATCACATTTTTCGTGATGCGCGCCGTCCCGGGCGGCCCGTTCATGGGCGAAAAAGCCATCACCGCCGCGGCACAGGCGGCGCTGGAGGCGAAGTACGGCCTGGACAAGCCGCTGATGGAGCAGTACTTTACCTATCTTAAGGATGTTGTCACGAAGTTTGACTTCGGCCCATCGCTCAAGCAGCGCGGCCGCATGGTCATCGACATCATCGGCGACGGCATGAAGACCTCCGCCAAGCTGGGCGTCATCGCGGCGTTTCTGGCGCTGATCGTCGGCGTGGTGCTGGGCGCGATCGCGGCGCTGCGGCGCAACAAGTTCGTGGATAAGGTCATCATGGTCGTGACCACCGCGTTTGTCTCGATGCCGTCGTTTATCATCGGATCACTGCTATTGGTGCTGTTTTCCATCAAGCTCGGCGTTCTGCCTGCCAACGGCACCACGGCGAAGGGTTTGATCCTGCCGATCATCACGCTGGCGCTGTACCCGATGGCGTACATCACGCGCCTCACGCGCTCGTCCATGCTGGACGTGCTGGGGCAGGACTACATCCGCACCGCCAAGGCGAAGGGCGTCTCGCCGGTCAAGATCATCTTCGGCCACGCGCTGAAGAACTCGCTGATCCCGGTCATCACCTACTTCGGGCCGATGCTTGCCTATATCGTCACGGGCTCGCTGGTGGTGGAGCAAATCTTTGCCGTGCCGGGCATCGGCCGCGCCTTTGTCAGCAGCATCACCAACCGCGACTACCCGATGATCATGG
>CAMJGU010000083.1 GCA_946405325.1 uncultured Clostridia bacterium
TGGCGCGCTGGATGAGCCCGCCGGACTCAAAGTCCGCGCCGCGCGCCTTCTGCGCCGACATGATCTTATCCGTCTCCTCGATGAGCGTCGGGATGAAGCGCAACGCAATGGACATCATCATCGCCAGCTCATGCACCGGCACGCGCAGCTTTTTGAGCGGGTTCAAGAGACTTTCCAGTCCGTCCGTCAACTGGATGGGGCTGGTGGTGTAGGTCAGCAGGAACGTACCCGTGATGAGCAAGGTGATGCGCGCCATCATGGCAATCGCCGTGCGGATGCCCTCGCGGGTGATCTTCAGCACCCACCACGACCAGATCACCTCGCCGGGGGTATAGAACAGGTTCAGCACCGCCGTGAACGCGATGATGAACAGCACGGGCTTGAGACCCCGCAACAGCGCCTTGGCGCCGACCTTCGCGATGCGCGCCGAGACGATCAGCGTCAGCACCATCAATCCGTACGCCCACGCCGAGTGGCAGTTGAAGATGCCGACGATGTAGCAGACCACCGCAATCAGCTTCGTGCGGGGATCGAGGCGGTGCGCCAGCGTGGTGCCGGGGAAGTACTGACCCAGCGTAATGTCCTTGAGCATCAGTGCGCGCCCCCTTTCTTCAGGGCAAGCAGCGCGTCGCGCAGCTCCTCCACCGTGTACACCGCGGGATCAATGTCCAATCCGCGCTTGCGCAGCTCCATGGCGACGCGGGTGGTCTGCGGCACGTCGAGGCCCGCTTTCATCAGCTCGCTGCCGCGGGCAAAGACCTCGCGGGGCGTGCCGCTCATCAGCACCTTGCCGTGGGCGAGCACCGCGATGCGGTCGGCGTAGCGGGCGATCTCCTCCATGCTGTGGCTCACCAGTACCACGGTATTGCCGCGCTCCTGATGATAGGCGCGGATATGCTCCAGCAGTTCTTCCCTGCCGCGGGGATCGAGACCGGCGCTGGGCTCGTCCAGCACCAGTACCTCCGGCTCCATGGCGATAACGCCCGCGATGGCGACGCGGCGCTTCTGCCCGCCGGAGAGCGCAAACGGTGATTTGTCCAGTTTGTCCTCGTCCAAGCCCGCAAAGCGCGCGGCGGCGCGGATACGCTGATCCAGCTCATCACCCTTGAGTCCCATGTTCGTCGGGCCAAAGGCGATGTCCTTGTACGCCGTCTCCTCAAAGAGCTGATACTCCGGGTACTGGAACACCAGCCCCACGCGGAAGCGCACGTCGCGGATCTTCTTCGGCTCCGCCCAGATGTCCCTGCCATCGAGCAAGATCCGTCCGGAGGTCGGCTTCAGCAGCCCGTTAAGGTGCTGGATGAGCGTCGACTTCCCGCTGCCGGTGTGACCGATCAGCCCCAGCAGCTCGCCGCGGCAGACGGACAGGCTCATGTCCTTTACCGCGCTGCGCTCAAACGGCGTGCCGATGCCGTAGGTATGGGTCAGATTTTCAACTTTGATGATCTCTTCCAAGGTGTTATCCTCGTTACCTGTAAACTTTCATAATGGCGTCGGCGCATTCCTCCACCGTGAGCGCGTCCACCGGCACGTCCAGCCCGTTCGCCTTCAGCTCCCGCAGCAGCGCCACCGTGTCCGGCACCGTAAGCCCCAGCGCCTTGAGTTCCTCCGCGCGGGCAAACACCTGCTTCGGCGTGCCGTCCATCGCCACCTTGCCGTGGTCCATCACGATCACGCGGTCGGCGTTCTCCGCCTCATTCATGTGGTGCGTGATGAGCACCACCGTCACGTCCTTTTCGCGGTGCAGACCCTCGATGACGTTGAGCACCTCGCGCCGCCCGATGGGGTCGAGCATCGCCGTCGCCTCGTCGAGCACGATGCACTCCGGCAGCATCGCGAGCACCCCCGCGATGGCGATGCGCTGCTTCTGCCCGCCGGAGAGCAGGTGCGGCGCGTGGAGCGTGAAATCCGTCATGCCCACCGCTTCCAGCGCGTCGTCCACGCGCTGGCGAATTTCCGCCGTCGGCACCCCGAGGTTCTCCGGCGCGAAGGCCACATCTTCCTCGACGACGTTCGCGACGATCTGGTTGTCCGGGTTCTGGAACACCATGCCGATGCGGCGGCGGATCTCCAGCAGCAGGTCTTCGTTCTTCGTGTCCATGCCGTCCACATACACCGTGCCGCCGCTTGGCAGCAGCACGGCATTGAAGGTTTTCGCCAGCGTCGATTTCCCGCTGCCGTTGTGCCCCAGCACCACCACGAAGCTGCCCCGCTCGATCTCCAGCGTCACGCCGTCGAGCGCGACGGTGGGCTGGCGCTCCTCGTCGCCGGGATAGGAAAAAGACAGATTTTCCGTTCGGATATTAATTGACATAATTCGACTACTTTCCGTATATTTCGTGCAGAAATTGCCCGCCCGTTGTCATTCGCTGCACCAGCGGCCGGTGGAGCCGCAGGGCAGGCACAGTCCGGTATCCGTCACCGGCAGGCCCAGCTCGTCCCACGTCACCTTGCCGCCGTATTGCTCGGCGACCAGCAGATGCAGCATATAACCCAGCACCGACGGCGCGAGGCCGGTGGTGTAGGAGTTTAAGATCACAAACAAAGGCTTGTCGGAGAGCACCTGCGCGCAGAGCTTCAAAAACGGGAACAGGTTGTCCTCCAGCTTCCAGACCTCGCCGCCGGGGCCGCGCCCGTAGGACGGCGGATCGAGGATGATCGCGTCGTAGCTCTTGCCGCGGCGAATTTCACGCTCGACAAACTTGCCGCAGTCGTCGATGATCCAGCGGATGGGCGCGTCCTCAAGGCCGCTCGCCTTGGCGTTCTCCCGTGCCCAGGAGACCATGCCCTTCGCCGCGTCCACATGGCAGACCTGCGCGCCCGCGGCGGCGCAGGCGACCGTCGCGCCGCCGGTGTAGGCAAAGAGGTTCAAGACCTTGATGGGCCGCCCCGCGGCTTTGATCTTCTCGCGGGCGAAATCCCAGTTGACCGCCTGCTCGGGGAACAGGCCGGTGTGCTTGAAGTTCATGGGCTTGACGTTGAACGTCAGGTCGCGGTACTTCACCTGCCACTGCTCGGGCAGCTTGTCCTTTTCCCAGTGGCCGCCGCCCTCGGACGAGCGGAAGTAGCGCCCCTGAGCCTTCTTCCAGCCGGGATTCTCCCGCTTCGACTCCCAGATCGCCTGCGGGTCCGGGCGCACCAAGATCTGCCGTCCCCAGCGCTCCAGCTTTTCGCCGCCGCCGCAGTCCAGCAGCTCATAATCCTTCCATCCGTCCGCGATCCACATGCGCACACTCTCCATCATTTCATATTAAATCAATGTATTATACTCCCGTCCCCCGCTTCCGTCAACGGAAAAAGAACGTCATTTTTTCTCATTGTCATCCCGCGCGCTCCATGCTATACTCTTAATATCATCCGGCAAAGCAGGTGAATACCCATGAACAGCGTTTTGCTGCACTCCTGCTGCGCGCCGTGCTCGGTGTACTGCATCGACACGCTGCGCGGCGAGGGCATTGAACCCACCTCGCTGTGGTTCAATCCCAACATCCACCCCTATCAGGAATACAAGGCGCGGCGCGACACGCTCATCGGCTACGGCGAGACCGTGGACATGGAGGTGCGCGTGCTGGACGACTACGGGTTGCGGGACTTCGTCCGCGCCGTGGCGTCCGACATTGACCACCGCTGCGTCCACTGCTACACGATCCGCCTCGGTACCGCGGCGAAGTACGCCGCGGAGAACGGCTTCCAGGCCTTTACCTCGTCGCTCTTGATTTCTCCCTACCAGAACCACGAGCTGCTGCGCCAGGTGGGCGAGGAGATGGCGCGGCTGTACGGCGTCGAGTTCCTATACCGCGATTTCCGCCCGGGCTTCCGGGAGGGTCAGGCCAAGGCGCGGGAGCTGGGGCTCTACATGCAGAAATACTGCGGCTGTGTATTCTCGGAAGAAGATCGCTATGCCAAGCAGATCCTCAAAGACAGAGAGCGTTTCGGAGGTGTGAAATGACGATGGATTCTATCAACCAATTCTCCGTCTATCCCCTCATCGCTTTGATCGGCTATCTGATTGGCTCGTCCAACATGGCGTTTTATCTCGCCAAGCTCAAGGGCGTCAATCTCCAGAGCGACGGCGGCACGGGCAACCCCGGCGCGTCCAACGCGCTCATTCTGATGGGCTGGAAGGCGGGCGTGCTCGTCGGCGCGCACGACATCGGCAAGGCGGTTCTGGCGGTGTGGCTGGCGGGCGTGCTGTTTCCCGACGCGGCGATCAGCGGCGCGGTGGCGGGCGTCGCCTGCGTACTGGGGCATATGTTCCCGTTCTATACGCACTTCCGAGGCGGCAAGGGCTTCGCGGCGTATCTCGGCATGACGCTGGCGCTGAACTGGAAATTCGCGCTGATCCTGCTCGCGGCGATCGTCATTTTGCTGCTGGTGACGGACTACATCGTGATGGGCACGATGACGACGGTGCTCGCCTTCCCCGCCTACTGTGCGGCGACAAATCACGTCGCCATGGCGCTGATCCTCTGCGTCGCGTCGGCGGCGATGATCTGGAAGCACCGGGGCAATCTGGTGCGGATCGCCAACGGCACCGAGATCGGCTTTCGCAGCGCCGGGCGCGGCGACCACCGGATCCGATAAAGGCAAAAAAGAAGAGGCTCGTTACGAGCCTCTTCTTTTTTGCTATTTTACACGTATTTCTGATTTGCCACGTCGAACACACCGCGCGTCGTGAGCCGCAGCGTCGGGATCACCGGCAGCGCCATAAACGAGAGCGTCATGAACGGATCGACGCCGGGGCTGACGCCCAGCGCGTAGGCCGCTTTCTTCGCCGATTCCAGCTTATCGTTGACGACCGTAAGGGGCTCTTCGCTCATGATGCCCGCGATCTCCAGCGGCACCTCGCCCTTCGCCGCGCCCTTGTCCCAGACGACGATGCCGCCGTTGAGCTCGACCACGCGGTTCGCCGCCGCGGCGATGTCCTCCTCATTGGTGCCGACGACGATGATGTTGTGGCTGT
>CAMJGU010000084.1 GCA_946405325.1 uncultured Clostridia bacterium
AAATGCCCAGCTCATAGCAGATGGAATAGCCGGTGGCGGGGATCTCCAGCGTGGACAGAGAATCCAGATAGCAGGCGGCGAGACGGCCGAGACCGCCGTTGCCGAGCGCCGCGTCCGGCTCCGCCTCAAACACGTCGGCGGCGCGGAAGCCCAGCTCATCGAGGGCTTTGGTCAGCACGTCGCTGAGGCCGAGGTTGTAGGCGTTCTTCATCAGGCTGCGGCCCATGAGGAACTCCATGGACAGGTAATGCACCTGCCGCGCCTGATGCTCGCGCGTGGCGCGCTTGGTGCTGATCTCGCGGTCCGCCATGATCTCACGGAGCACCAGCGCGGCGGCGCGCATCATCTGGGCTTCGCTCGCCTCCTCGACGCTGCAGCCGTAGCTGAGCTTCAGCTTGTCGCGGAGGGCTTTTTTCATGTTGTTTACGTTGTGGATGGATGTCATTCAATGTCTCCTTGCTGCCTATTTGCACAGACTTTCGTAAATGGCGTGATATTCTTCGGCGCTGCGTTTCCAACTGAAATCCTCGTTCATGTCGCGCTTTTGCAGGAGCTTGAACGCATCGGGATTGTTGTGATAGAGGTCGATGGCCTCGCAGACAACGTGGCACATATCGCCGGCATTGTAATTGGCGAATGTGAAGCCGTTGCCTTCGCCGTTCCAGGACTGGTACGGCTGTACCGTGTCCTTGAGTCCGCCGGTCTCGCGGACGATGGGGAGCGTGCCGTAGCGCATGGCGATCATCTGCGAAAGGCCGCAGGGCTCGCTCTTGGACGGCATCAGGAACAGATCCGCGCCGGCGTAGATCTGGCGCGAGAGCGCGTCGGAGTAACCGAGATAGACCGCGACGCGGCCGGGATAGCGTTGGCAGGCGTAGTTGAAAAACGCCTCATACTGCGCCTCGCCCTTGCCGAGCACCACAAACTGGACGTCCTTTTCCATAATGGAGTCCAGCGATTCGCACACGAGATCAATACCCTTGTGGGACACAAGGCGCGTGACCATCGCGACGATGGGCACGTCGGGCTTGACCTGCAAGCCCATGGTCTGTTGCAGCTGCTCCTTGCACTTCGCCTTGCCCGCCATTTTGCCGGGAGAGTAGGTCGCGACGATGCTCTGGTCGGTGCGCGGGTCGAAGCGCTCGACGTCGATGCCGTTGAGCACGCCGTGGAGCTTGCCCTCGCACATGGAGATCACGTTCTCAAGCCCGTGGGCGAAGTAGGCGTACTTGAGTTCCTGCGCGTAGGTGGGGCTGACCGCCGTCACCGCGTCGGCGTTGACGATCGCGCCCTTTAAGAGGTTGATGTCGTCCTCGTACGCCAGCGTGCCGCCGTCATACCAGCCCGGCGCGAGGCCGAAGAGCTCTTCGAGCAGCTCGCGGCCGTAGCGGCCCTGATACTCGATGTTGTGGATGGTGATGACCGTGCGGATGCTCTTATAGAAGTCGTCGCGCACCGCCTCGTCGTGGATGTAGATGGGCACGAGCGAGGTCTGCCAGTCGTTGCAGTGCACCACGTCGGGCTTTTCGGGCAGCTCGCGCATCAGCTCCGTCACCGCGCGGGAGAAGTAGCCGAAGCGCTCGGCGTCGTCATAGTAGCCGTACAGGTCGGGGCGGCGGAAATAGTACTCGTTGTCCACAAAGTACCACGTCACGCCGTCCTGTTCGCAGCGGAACAGCCCGCAGTAGACGCTGCGCCACGCAAGGCGCACGAACGTCCACTTGACGAACTCCAGCTCGTCGTGGAACTGATCCGCCACGCTCTGATACAGCGGCAGGATCACGCTGACCGTGTCGCCGGTCTTGACCAGCGCCTGCGGCAGGCTGCCCGCGACGTCGGCAAGGCCGCCGGTCTTGCAGAACGGCGCCGCCTCGCTCGTCACATATAGTATATTCATGTTGTTCCTCCTTTGAGACGGGAGGCGCGATGAGCGCCTCCCGTGAAAGGTGATCAGATCACGCTGTTCTTGGAAATCGCCATCGGGTAATTCTCATGCCCGGTGAGGTGGCTGCCGCGGCGGATCTGCACGTTCTTATCCGCGATGACGTAGCTGACCTCGGCGTTCTCCTCGACGGTGGCGTTCTTGAACAGGATGCTGTTTTTGACCACCGCGCCCTTGGCGACCTTGACGCCCGGGAAGATCACGCTGTTCTCCACCGTGCCCTCGATGATGCAGCCGTCGGCGACGAGGGAGTTGGTGCAGCTGCTCTCCGGCGCGATGTAGGTGGGCGTTTCGTCGTCCTCCTTGGCGCGGATCGGGTGCGCCGCGGTGGACAGCTCGCGATAGACGCGGGGATCGAGCAGATCCATGCTGCGGTCATAGTACTCCTTGACCGTGCGGATCTGCGCGGCAAGGCCGTTGAAGACGTAGCCGCGGATGTCGAACTGATCGCCCATGCCGTTGAGCACGTCGCTGCGGAAGCTGATCTTCTCCTCCGCCTCGCACTGATCCACCAGACGGAGCAGCAGCTCCTTGCTGAGGATGTAGATCTCAAGGCAGTGATAGCCCTCGGGCTTCTTGGGGGAGCAGAGGGTCTTGAGCACCTTATTGTCCTCGCCGAGCTGGAAGAAGGTGGCGTTGAGCGTCTCCTTATAGTTCGGCGTGCAGACGCAGGTGATGTCCGCGCCGGACTTGAGGTGCGCGGCGAACACGTCCGCGAGGTCGATGTTGATGATCAGGTCGCTGTCCGCCACGACGACGTAGTCCTGACGGATCTCCTGCAGGTAGGAGCGCACGCCGGCGAGCGCCTGCATCTTGCCCTCAAACTCCTCGCCGCTGCGGTACTTGCGGTTGTCCGCGAACGGGGGCAGCAGGCGCAGCCCGCCGTACTTGCGGGACATATCCCAGGTCTTGCCGTTGCCCAGGTGGTCGAGCAGGCTCTGATAGTTGCCGTGCAGGACGACGCCCACATCGGTCACGCCGGCGTTCTGCATGTTGGAGAGCATAAAGTCAATGACGCGATAGCGTCCGCCAAAGGGGATCGAGGCGGGCATGCGGTGCTCGACCAGCTCCCGCAGTCCGGGTTCCTTCTCGTACGAGAAAATGATGCCGTGCAGTCCGTTCATCTCGCCACCTCCTTCAGGTTCTTGTTGAGCATGTGATTCGCCGCGAGCTGATAATCCTTCGGCACGTCGACCTCCGGGCCGACGACCGTGATGCCCCAGCCCTCGCTGCCGTCGGGACGCGCGCCGATGACGGCGTTCTCACCGATGACCGTGTTCTCGCCGATGATGGCGTAGGAGACCGTGGCGCCCTTCTTGACCACCGCGCCGGGCATGAGGATGGAATACTCCACCGTCGCGCCGTCTTCAATGCAGCAGTTCTCGGAGAGCACGGAGTTCTCCGCCTTGCCGTCCACCACGCTGCCGCGGGTGATGACGCTGTGCTCCACGGAGCTGTTCTTGCCGAGCAGCGCCGGGGGCGCGGAGGTGCTGCGGCCGTAGATCGGCCAGTCGCGCTCGAAGAGGTCGAGGCCGCTGCCGGTCGCCAGCATGTCCATGTTGGCGTCCCAGAGGGAATCGAGCGTGCCGACGTCCTTCCAGTAGCCCGCGAAGCGATAGGCGATCATCTTCTCGCCGGCGTTCAGCATCATGGGGATGATGTTCTTGCCGAAGTCGTTCTCGCTGTTGGGATCGTTCTCGTCGCGGATCAGGCACTCGCGCAGCTTGCTCCATGTAAAGACGTAGATACCCATGGAGGCGAGGTTGCTCTTGGGCTCCTTGGGCTTCTCGGCAAACTCGGTGATGTTGTCCTCGCCGTCGACGCTCATGATGCCGAAGCGGGACGCCTCGCTCCAAGGCACCTCCATGACGGCGATGGTGCACGCCGCGCCCGCCTTCTTATGGGCGGCGAGCATGTCGGCGTAGTCCATCTTATAGATATGGTCGCCGGAGAGCACCACCACATACTCGGGATCGTACATATCGACGAAGCCGATGTTCTGATAGATGGCGTTCGCCGTGCCCTTGTACCAGCTCGCGCCCGTGGCGCTCTGATAGGGGGGCAGGATATGAACGCCGCCGTCGTCGCGGTCGAGGTCCCAGGGCTGGCCGGAGCCGATGTAGCTGTTGAGCTCCAGCGGGCGGTACTGGGTCAGAACGCCCACCGTGTCAATGCCCGCGTTGGTGCAGTTGGAGAGGGGGAAATCGATGATGCGGAATTTGCCGCCGAAGGGAACGGCGGGCTTTGCCATGTTCTCCGTCAGGACGTAAAGCCGGCTTCCCTGTCCGCCGGCGAGCAGCATGGCGATGCACTCTTTTTTCATGCTGGGGGCCCTCCTTATTTTGACTTCTTTTCGCTGTTGGTCGTATCGGTGGTAACGGCAGATTTTTTGGGTCTGCCGGGTTTGCGCTTTTCCGCGCCCTCCGCCGTCTTGGCGGCGGGCTTTTTGGCGGTCGCCTTCTTCGTCTTCTTCTCGGCGGGCTTTTCCGCCTTGGCGTCGGCCTTGGCGGCCTTCTTCGCCTTGGGCTTTTCCGCCTTGGGCGCGCGCGGCTTGCGTGCCGCTCTCTTCGCCGCCTTCTCCGCGGCGGCGCGCTCCTCTTCCTCGGTGGGCAGCGTGCCCGTGCCGCGCAGGTAGATCGCGCCGTAGGGCGGGAGCGTCACGGCGATGGACGCCTCGCGGTCATGCGACCAGACGCGCTCACACTTGACGGTGCCGTTGTAGTTCCAGCCGCTGCCGCCGAACTCCGGACGGTCGGTGTTGAAGACCTCGGTGTACTCCTTCTTCGGCGGCACGCCGAAGCGGTAGTTCTCGTAGTGGTTGGGCGAGAAGTTGATGGCGCAGATGAGCTCGTTGCCCTTCTTGTCGCGGCGGAGGAACACGATGACGTTGTTCTCGTTGT
>CAMJGU010000085.1 GCA_946405325.1 uncultured Clostridia bacterium
ATGTTGTCGATCACGCAGTAGTAGACCGGCGTGAACAGCAGCGTGATGATCGTGGAGATCAGCATGCCGCTGACCATCGTCACGCCCATGTCGGACATCATCTCGTTGGACTGCCCGATGCCCAGCGCCAGCGGCATGATGGCGAGGATCGTCGTGAGCGTCGTCATCAGCACCGGGCGGATGCGCAGCGGGCAGGCGTTGAGGATCGCGGTCGTGCGGTCCTCGCCGCGCTCGCGGCGCTGCTTGATATAGTCGATCAAAATGATGGACGCGTTGACCACCGTACCGGCGAGCATGATGAGCGCCACCATGGAGATCATCGAAAGGTCGCGACCCGTGACCGGCAGCGCGAACAGCGCGCCGGAGAACGCCACCGGCAGGATCATCATGACGATGACCGGCATGACAAAGGACTCAAACTGGGACGCCAGCACGAAGTACACCAGTCCCAGCGCCACGACCAGCGCCAGCGTCAGGTCATGGAAGTTCTCCTGCAGCTGCTCGTAGCCGCCGCCGATGCTGGCTTCATAGCCGTTGGGCATGGTGTAGCCGTCCAGGATCGCGCGGATCTGCGCCGTGATGGCGTTGGTGTCGCCGCTGAGCGTTGAGCCTGTGATGGTCACGGTGCGGGACTGGTTGACGCGGGAGATGGACGCGGGCGCCAGCTCCAGATCGACGTTCGCAACAGAGGACAGCGGCACCGTGCCGCCGTAGGGCGTCGTCACGGGCATGGAGCGCAGAGCGTCCAGACTCACCGACGCCGCGCCGTCACCGCGCACGACCACGTCGATCTCCTTGTTGTCGATGTTCACGCGGGTCGCCGTCGCGCCGGTCAGCTCCGAGCGCACCGCCTGGCCCACCTGCGCGGCGGTCAGGCCGTACTGCGCCGCCGCGTCCCGGTTCATGGTGACCTTGACCTGCGGCACCTCGTCGCTGATGGTGGATGTGATGTCGATGGCGTCCGGCAGCGCCTTGATGGGCTCCATCAGATCGTTTGCGATCATCGTGAGCGTATCGTAATCCGTGCCGGTGATCTGCACCTCGATGTCGCTGCCGGTCATCATCTGGCTCATGTCCATGGCGCTGATGGTGTACTCGCAGCCCGCGATATCGGCAAACGCCACGCGCAGATCGTTGGCGATCTCCGTCGCGTCGCGCTCGCGGTCCTTCTTCGGCACAAGGATGATGCCGACCTCGTTCTCCTGCTCGCCGACGCTGTAGTATACGCCTTCCAGCTCCGGTACGCGGTCGTAGATGATCTGGATCATTTGCTCGGCGATCACCGAGGTCTGCTCCGCGTTCGAGCCGATGGGCATCATGATGTTGCCCTGGATCATGTTCATATCCATCGGCGGCAGCAGCACCTGCTTGGTGGACAGGCACGCCGCGATGAACACCGCCACCAGCGCAACAGATGCCGCCACGCCGACGCCGAGGTGCTGTACAAAGTAGCCCAGCACCTTGCGATAGCCGGCGAGGAAGCGCTCGGAAAAGCTCTTTCCCGTCTTCTTTTCCAGCTTCTTAAGATGGTGCGCGTGCGCCTTCTTCTCGTCCAGCAGGAAGTAGCACAGCAGCGGCACCAGCGTCACCGCGATGACCAGCGAGCCGAGGATCAAAAACGAGATCGTCAGGCAGAAGTCCTTGAAGATCATGCCCGCAAGCCCGTTGGCAACGCCCAGCGGCAGGAACACCGCCACGGTCGTGAGCGTCGAGGCGGTCAGCGACAGCATGACCTCCTTTGTGCCCTCCACGCAGCTCGTCAGGCGGTCGTTGCCCTCGGCGGCATAGCGGTAGATGTTTTCCAGCACGACGATGGAGTTGTCCACGATCATGCCGACGCCCATAGCGATACCGCCGAGCGAGAGCAGGTTCATGGTGAGGTCGCAGACGTACATCAGCACGAACACCGTCAAAATGCACACCGGCATGGACACCGCGATCGCCAGCGTCGCGCCGAAGCGGCGCAGGAACAGGAACACGACGATCGCCGCGAGGCCGACGCCGAGGATGATGTTCTCGATCGCCGCGTCGACGACGATGTTGATATATTCGCTGGCAAGGTACGGCGTCTCATAGACCACGTCGGCGTTCTTTTCCGACAGCTCCTCCATCTTCGCCGCCGCCTTGTCCGCCACCGCCGCCTCGTTGGCGCCGGACTGCTTCATGACCTGCAGGAACACCGCGGGAATGCCGTTCATCTGACCGATGTCGCGCTGCTCCGTCGTCTCCATGGTGACGTTCGCGATCTCACCGAGGCGCACCGTGCCGCCGGTCTGAAGCGGAATGATGACGTTGCGCACATCCTCCACCGAGCGCAGCTGCGCGTCGGTGGAAACGCTCAGCTTCTGGTTGCCGTTTTCCAGATCGCCTCCCGGGTAGAGCAGGTTTTCCGCCACCAGTATCTGCGCGATATAGCTGTTGGAAAGGCCCAGGCCCTTGATGCGCGCCGAGTCCAGCTCGACGGCGATCTGTTGATCGAAGCCGCCGAAGTAGGTGACGGACGCCACGCCGTCGATGCGCTCGAGCGCGGGCACGACCACGTCCTCCGCCAGCGTCTGGACGCTCGCGAGGTCCTCACCCATCAGGGCGAGGATCGCGGTGGGCATCAGGTCGCTGACGTTGATGTTCATGATGACCGGCTTGGTGCAGTCCTCCGGCAGCGTCAGCGCGTCGAACTTCTCGCGCAGCTTGGTCGCCGCGATGTCCACGTTCGTGTCCTCGACGTACATGATCGTGATGGTGGACAGGCTGTCCGCCGAGGTGGACGAGACCTCATCCACGCCCGGCACCGACATGATCGCCGACTCCAGCGGGCGCGTCACCAGCTCCTCCATGTCCTCCGGCGCCGCGCCGTTGTAGTAGCAGTAGACCACCGCCGCGGGATACTCCATGTTCGGCAGCAGCGCCAGCTGCAGCTCCCGCAGATAGACGACGCCAAAGATCGAGATGATGACAAAGGCGAGGATCGTCGTCACGCGGTGCTTGATACAAAATTTTGCAATTCCGCCGCCCATGCTCAGCCTCCGCTTACCACGCGCACCGCGTCGCCGTCGGAGAGGTACTGCTGCCCGACCACGACCAGCTTTTCGCCGGTCTTGAGGCCGGAGAGCACCTCGGTCACGCCGTCGCCGGTCAATCCGGTCTCAACGGCGGTCCTCTTCGCCGCGTCGTTCTCGACGAGATAGACGTACTGCTCGCCGTTGGCGGTCAGGATTGCCTCGGACGGGATCGCCACCGCGCCGGCGGCGGTCTCGGTGAAGAACGTGACGTCCGCGAACATGCCGGAGATCAGGCCGGTCACGTCGCTCGGCACGCTGAGCACCACGGCGTAGAGCTTGGTCTGCATGTTCGCCGTCTGCTCCACGGAGCGCACCACCGCGGTGAACTCCGCCCCCGCCGACGTGACGCTCACATGCGCCGCGTCGCCGATGGTCAGCTTCGGCACCAGCGCCTCGGAGACGTAGACCGTGACCTTCATCTGCTCGGCGTCGCTGATGACGGCGACGGGGTAGCTGGCGGAGACAAAGCCGCCCTCCGTGGCGGTCAGCGAGGCGAGCGTACCGCTCGCCGGCGCGATGACGTTGCCCTTGGCGTCCACGTCGTCCATCACCAGATTGAGCTGCTCGAGGTTGGAGCGGTAGTTCTCCATGCCCGCGCGCAGCTGGGAGAGCGTCGAATCCCGCGTCGCCTCCAGCTGCAGCAGCTGCACCTCAAGATTGTCGATCTCCAGCTGCGACGCCGCGCCGATCTCAAAAAGCTCCTTGGTGTTTTCGATCTGCGTTTGCAGCAGCTCGACCTGCTTGTCAAAGTACGCCTTCTGCTGCGAATAGCCCGTCGCCGCGCTGTCATAGCTGATCCTCGCGGCGTTGTAGCTCGCGAGCGTCGAGCCGAGGTCCAGCGTGCAGATGACGTCGCCCTCTTCCACGGTATCACCCGCCTCAAAGTAAACGGCGGTGCACTTGGCGGTGCTGGAAACATAGATGGACGTCTCGTTGTCGCTGGTCACCGAGCCGGACACGCGATTCTCCGTGGCAACGTCCCGCCGCTCGACCGTCTGCACCTGCACGGCAACGCCCGCGGGTACGGTGGCGGGCTCCGCACTGTTTGCGCCGCAGCCAACCAGCGCCAAGGCGGAAAGCGCCGCCAGCGCCAGTATCAATACTCTCTTCTTCATTTCTGCGGCCTCCTCAACTGTTCAAAATGCCGTATTGCACGGCCCACTGATAGCTCCGGTACTGCGTAAACAGATCGCGCTCCGCCGAGGCAAGCTCATCTTTCACCTTTGCCAGCTCGTCGCCCGCGTTGGCCAGCTCGTTGGCGGAGATGCTTCCCTGCTTGTATTTGAGCGCCGAAGCCTGATAGCTTTTCTCCTGCGCCGCCAGCGCCTCGCGTTTGGCGGAAATGATCTGCGCCGCGTCCTTGACCTGCGCGTAGAGTGTGCGGAATTTCAGCTCATAGCTCTGTTTGGCATTCTCATAAGTATACTGTGCCGCCTGCCAGGTATGCTTGGCCTGCATCCACTCATTTTTCTTGGAATAGGAACCGTATTCCTTCTGCGCGTCGTCATAAGTCTCTTTCGCGTCGTCGTAGGCCTTTTTGGCGTCGTACAGTTCATAGCTCGCTTCCTGCGCCGAGGCAAGGTCCTTCTCCAGCGACATCGCCTCGACCTGTTCCGCCGTCACCGTCGGGAGCGCGGCGAGCGTGAGGGACTGATCCAGCTCTACGCCGCTCATGGCTTTGAGCTGCATCAGGATATTGTCCATGTTCATGCGCAGCGTCTTTTGCCCGCTCTCCGCCTGCA
>CAMJGU010000086.1 GCA_946405325.1 uncultured Clostridia bacterium
TCGTGGATGGCGTCGAGGTTGTTCTTCTTCGCGCAGGCGGCGAGGTCGAACTTGCCCTTGACAGCGCCGTACTCGCAGTCGACGCGCCAGGCGAGGTTCTTCTTGGTGCTGTCGGTCATGTTGACCTCCAGCTCGCTGCCCAGCAGCTCCGCGAACTTCGCGGCGTGCTCGGCCTCCTCCCACGCGGCCTTCTCCCAGTACAGGCCGATTTCGGGATAGCCCTCGCGGTGCGCGACGCGCGCCATGCAGAGATACATGCCGACCTCGCTGCACTCGCCGGTGAAGTTGCTCTTGAGCTGCTCGAAGATGTACTTCTTGGTCTCGTCGTCGATGTCGGGGTTATTCTTGACGGTCTTGGCATAGACGCCGAACTCATGCACGGCGGCGAGCGCCTCGCCCTCTTTCTTTTCGCTGAACTTGCTGGCCGGAGCCTTGCAGATGGGGCACGCCTCGGGGGGATTCTCGCCCTCAAACACGTAGCCGCAAACGGAACATACCCATTTCTTCATTGTTGTATCCTCCTTGTAAAAAATTCAAGACTGCGCTTGTGTCCGCAGTATACCATGCGCCCCCCGATTTTGGCAAGCGATTGTTATCTCCGTGCAACAACAATTTTTTCACGAGGGGTTTACTAGTAAACCATTCTTCAATTTATGGTTGACAATCTTCCCGAAAGGGCGTATAAGAGAGAACAGCAAAACGACCTCAGGAGGCTCTATCCATGTCCGAAGCAGTGATCTCCAGAAAGCATTTTTCCACCGCGGAGCTGGTTTACATCGCCGTGTGCGCCGCGCTGATGGCGGTCTGCTCGTGGATCTCGATCCCCGCGCCCGCGCCGCTGGCGCCGTTCACGCTGCAAACCTTCGCGGTGTTCCTTGTGCTGCTGCTCCTCGGCGGGCGGCGCGGATTTTTCACGCTGCTGACCTATGTGCTGCTCGGCGCGGCGGGGCTGCCGGTATTCGCCCAGTTCATGGGCGGCGTCGGCGTGCTGTTCGGCACGACCGGCGGCTACATCATCGGCTTTCTGTTCACCGCGGCGCTCTACTGGGCGCTGGAGCGCGTGATCGGCGGCAAGAGCGTTTTGAAAATCGCGGCGCTGGTGCTGGGGCTGCTCGTCTGCTACGCCTTCGGCACGGCGTGGTTCATGGTGGTCTACGCCCGTCAGGCGGGCGCCGTCGGCCTCGCCACGGCGCTGGGCTGGTGCGTGTTGCCGTTTGTGATCCCCGATCTTGCGAAGCTGGCGCTGGCGTGGGGCCTCGCCGCGGTGCTCAAAAAGCATGTCAGGCTGTGAGCTGCGTCCCCACCATACCCTGTGCGTCGGATTCTTCCGCGGCAAGGGATATTCGGAGGGCTTTGTCGAAAACATGAGCGCGTTCATCGGCACGCTGCGCGCGTCAGACCCTCTCCTGACGCTGCGCAGCGCCGCCGATCCCCTCTGCGGCAGCTGCCCCCACAACCGCGGCGGCGTCTGCGACAGCGCGGACAAGGTCGCGCGCTACGACGCGGCGGTGCTGCGGCTGCTGGCGCTCGCCGACGGCGCGGCACTGCGCTGGTCGGAGCTGTCCGCGCGGGTGCGGGAGCGCATCCTCGACCCCGGCAGGCTCGGCGAGGTCTGCGGCGACTGCCAGTGGTACGATATTTGCTCGCGGGCGGCGGTTGAATGAACCGCCGCTTGCTTTTATTTGTGCGCTCTGCTACAATATATTAAAATTCTGAACCGGGAGGCGTCATACCATGATCAAGATTGCTCCCTCGATCCTCTCCGCCGACTTTGCGAACCTCGAGCGCGATATTCAGAAGATCGCCAGCGCCGACTATGTCCACGTCGATGTGATGGACGGGCTGTTCGTACCGAACATCACCATCGGCATCCCCGTGGTCAAGGCGCTGCGCCCCACCACCTCCCTGCCGCTGGACGTGCATCTGATGATCGACCGTCCCGTGCGCTACGTGGAGCAGTTCTGCGACGCGGGCGCAGACATCGTAACCTGCCATGTGGAGTCCGACACCGAGGAGAACACCCGCGCGGCGCTCGCGAAGATCCACGCCAAGGGCAAAAAGGCGGGCGTGGTCGTCAAGCCCAAGACGCCCGCGGAGGCGGTGCTGCCGTTCCTCGACGACTGCGACATCGTGCTGGTGATGACCGTGGAGCCGGGCTTCGGCGGGCAGTCCTTCATGGCGGACATGATGCCCAAGGTGGCGCAGATCCGTCAATGGATCGACGAGCGCGGTCTCGACTGCGAGCTGGAGGTCGACGGCGGCGTGGCGGTCAAGACGCGGGACGCGTGCGTGAACGCGGGCGCGAACGTGCTGGTCGCCGGCAGCGCGGTCTACGGCGCGGCGGACATTCCCGCGCGGATCAAGGAATTGAGAGGATAAGCCCCTATGGAATACTTTCCCGCGGCGCTGGAGGCGCTGGTCGAACAGTTCGCGCGGCTGCCGGGCGTCGGCAGCAAGAGCGCCCAGCGTCTCGCGTTCCATGTGCTGAGCCTGAGTCAGGACGAGGCGCAGCAGTTTGCCGACGCCATTGTGACGGCGAAGAAAACCGTCACCTTCTGCCCCGTCTGCCGCAACCTGACCGACGGCGGGCTCTGCCCCATCTGCTCCTCCCCCAAGCGCGACGAGGGCGTGATCTGCGTGGTCGCCGACCCGCGGGACGTGGTCGCCATCGAGCGGGCGCGGGAGTTCTCCGGCCGCTACCACGTGCTCCACGGCGTCATCTCCCCGATGAACCACGTGGGCCCCGACGATCTGGAGATCAAGCCGCTGCTCGAGCGGGTCGCCAAGGGCGGCGTCAGCGAGGTCATCATGGCGATGAACCCCGACACCGAGGGCGAAGCCACGGCGATGTACCTCGCGCGGCTGCTGCGACCCTTTGACGTGAAGATCACCCGTCTCGCCTACGGCATCCCGGTGGGCGGGCATCTGGAATTTGCCGACGACGCCACGCTGATGCGCGCGCTCGAGGGGCGCAGAGAGATTTGAACAAGCACAAAAAAGAAGGCTTCCTTGCGGAAGCCTTCTTTTTTGGTTGGTGCTGCTTACGCGGCAACCTTGGACATGTTCAGGAGGATCTGCGCCATCTCCGCACGGGTGGCGGAGGACTTCGGCGCCAGCGTACCGGCGGCGTCCACGCCCTTGATGACGTTGTTATTGACCATCCAATACATGGCCTCCGTTGCGCCCTCGCTGACTTCGGCAATGTCGGGGTTGGTCAGCGGCGCAGTCATCCACGCGCCGGTGTAGCCCTTGCCCTGCATCTTGACATAGTTGTAGAGCATGATGACGAAATCCTCGCGGGAGCTGACAGCGGTGGCATCCTTGCCGTCGGAGATCTTGTTCTCCACAGCCCAGGCAACAGCCTTGTCGTACCACTTCTCGCCTGCGGCGGGCGTGGTGTCGGCACCGGCCATGTTCGCGATGAGCTTCATGACCTCAGCGCGGGTGATGGTCGCCTTGGGGGCGAAGGTGGTCGCGCCGGTGCCGGTCATGGAGCCGTTCGTAACGACATAGCGCAGCGCCGGAGCATACCACTGGGAAGCGTCCACATCGGTGTAGCCCTTGATGGGGTCTTCCTTGATGGTGATGCGGCCATCCGTCTTGCCATACTTCTCGGCGGTGATGGTACCCTTGAGCTCGGTCTTGATGTAGTCCATGACGACCTCATCCAACGGGATGCTGGTGTCGAACTGACCGCTGGACGCGGCAAAGGCATAATAGGTGTCGCCGCCGTCGGCCAGGAAGTCGTTGGTGATGACGGCATAGGTCGCCTTCGGGTCGAAGTCTCTGCCGTTGATGCTGTCAATGGTCACACGCTCAATGGTCTTGGGCGCATAGTAGGTGGAGTCGGGGTACTGCTCGCCCTCGTTGTACGCCTTGGTGTCATCAATGGTGAACTTGATGCCGGCAACCTGCGGGAAGCCGCCCATGGGGAAGGAACGGGTGGACGCCTCCAGCGCCTCCAGCAGCTCGGCGCCGGTCACATAGACGACCGCGACAGTATTCGGGAAGGGCAGAACGGTTTTGACGGCCTCCTTGGTGACGTCGCCGGTCTTGATGTCCTCGCGGATGCCGCCGCCGTTGATGAGGGCGACAACACGGTCAGCCGGGACGGTGATGGCGTCCATGCCGCCCTCCTTGATGTGCCAGAGCATCGCGTCGGCAACCAGATCGCCGAGGTTGGTCTCATGGTAACGCGCGATCTTGTTCGCGCCGTCCAGATCAACAGCGCTCACGGCAAACACGGCGCCGTACTCTTCCTTGACCGCTTTGATAACGCCATCGGAAATCACCTTGACGGACTCGACTTCCTTGGTGTAGTTCGCGAGGTCGAACAGGCAGTTGCTCTCGATCTTCTTGGTGGCGTTGTCGATGACGATGATACCGACGTTGACGAGCTTCGTGCCGGTGGACTGAATGGGCTCCTTGTCCTCGCCGGCGGTCATAACGGCGTGGGAGTGACCGTCGATGACGAAGTCGATGCCGGTGACTTCCTTATAAAGATCGCGGGAGCTGTTGGGAACGTTCTCTTCCTCAATGCCGAGGTGGACGATGCCGAACACGAGGTCAGCGCCGTCCGCCTTGAGCTTGTCCACGGCGGTCTGCGCAACCTTCATCATGTCGCCCTCAGCAGGCCAGGTCACACCCTTGGTCTTACCCGGGTGCGCCTTGGTGGCGGTCTCCGGCGTGGTCAGGCCGAAGAAGCCGAGCTTCAGGCCGGTCGTCTCGTCCGCATCAAGTGCGCTGACGTCGAAGGCGTCCTTGCCCTGATACTGCACGTCGCTGAGGGTCTTGAACT
>CAMJGU010000087.1 GCA_946405325.1 uncultured Clostridia bacterium
TCGTGCTCGATCTTGCAGGCGTCGTCGGTGGCGGTCTCCTCGTCCACGCCGAGCGAGACGAGCCACTTGGAGAGCACCGTGTGCCGCTCGTAAATTTTCTCCGCAATCTCGCGCCCTGCGCCGGTGAGGGTCAGCCCGCCGTCGGCGTCGATGTTGATGAAGCCGCCCTCGGAGAGCAGATGCACCGCGCGGCTGACGCTGGGGCGGGAAAAGCCCATCTGCTCGCCGACGTCGATGGCGCGGACAAATTTGCTTTTCTGCGAGAGAATGAGGATCGTCTCCAAATACATCTCGCCGGATTCCTGCAATACCATGACGGATACCTCCCGAATCGTTCTGCAAGCATCTTACCACAAAATTTGATTGGATACAAGATAAATTTTTCCGGCATCGGACACGCCGATCGCGGCATAGGCTTTGGAGAGCGAAGGGGGCGGGGAAATGAAACGATACGTTGCTATGCTGCTCTGTCTCGCCGCGCTGCTCAGCGGCTGCGCGGCGGAGCGGACAGACACGCGCGCGGAGGATTTACAGCGCAGATACGCGGCGATGGACGGCTATGCCGCCACGGTGGAGCTGACGACGGCGGAGCGCGACGAGTCCACGCGCTATCGGCTGGATGTGAAGCGCGAGGGCGGGGAGACCCGCGTTACGGTGCTGGAGCCGGAGGCAATCGTGGGCGTCAGCGCGGTGGTGTCCGGCGACGCGCTGTCGCTGACCTACGACGGCATGGCGCTCGCCGCGGGCGGAGCTGAGACGGAGCTCAACGCCGTCAACGGCACGGACGTGGTGCTGCGCGCCGCGGCGGAGGGCTTCATCACGGAGCAGAACGCGGAGCGGTACGGGGACACGGACGCGCTGCGGCTGTGTCTGGAAACCGAGCTGAACGGCGAGACGCTGTACGTCACCGCGTATTTTGACGCCAACGACGCGCCGCTGTACGCCGAGATCGAACGCGACGGCTGGGTCATGCAATATTTGGAGTTTACGAATTTTGCATTTGGTGGTATAGTGGAGTCAGAATAAAGGAAAAAGAGAGAACAGACGATGGAAACTCCTCTCAAACGCACCTGGGCGGAGATCAACCTGGATCATCTCGCCCACAATTTTGACGTGATCCGCCGTCAGGTGGGACCGGAGGCAAAGCTGCTCGGCGTCGTCAAGGCGGACGCCTACGGCCACGGCGCGGTGCGCGTCGCGAAGAAGCTGGAGCAGCTCGGCGCGGCGTACCTTGCGGTGTCCAACATCGACGAGGCGGCGGAGCTGCGCGACGCGGGCGTGTCGATCCCCATTCTCATGCTGGGCTATACGCCGCCGGAGCAGGGCGAGCGCATCGTGCGCCTCGGCATGACGCAGGCGGTGGTGAACCTGGACGCCGCCCGCGCCTACGACGCCGCGGCGGAGCGCGTCGGCGCGCCCATGACTGTCCACATCAAGCTGGACACCGGCATGGGGCGTTTAGGCTTTCCCTGCGACGATGCGCATTTCGACGCGAGCCTGCGGGAAATACAGGAGGTTTTGACGCTCAAGCACCTCAATGTGGAGGGCGTGTTCACGCACTTTGCCGTTTCCGACGAGGACGCGGCGGAGCACGTCGCGTTCACCAAGGTACAGCACGAGCGGTTTCTGCGCATGATCGACGCGGTGGAACAGGACGGCTTCCGCTTCCGCCTCAAGCACTGCTGCAACGCCGGCGGCATTGCGTCCTACCCGGAGTGGGCGTCGGACATGGTGCGCTGCGGCATCATCCTCTACGGCACGGGCGAGCTGGCGGAGCGCATGGGCATGAAGCCGGTGATGACCTTCAAAACCACTGTGGCGGCGGTGCGGGACTTCGATGCCGAGACCTCGATCAGCTACGGGAGAACCTATTTCACCGACAAGCCGTCCCGCATCGCGGTGCTCTCCGCGGGCTACGCCGATGGGCTGCACCGCGCGCTCTCGGGCAAGCTGACCGTGCGCACGCCCTACGGCATGGCGCGGCAGGTGGGCCGCATCTGCATGGATATGTGCATGATCGACGCAACCGACCAGCCGGAGCTGAAGCCCGGCGACGAGGTGGAGCTGTTCGGCGAACACTGTCTGTGCGAAACGGCGGCAAAAGCCTGCGGCACGATCTCGTATGAGCTGCTCTGCGCGGTATCGAAGCGCGTGCCGCGCGTGTATCTCGAGCACGGCGCGCCCGTCGCGTGACGCGGTGCATACACTCCGCATAAGATGAACAGGGGCGAGGTATAAAACCCGCCCTCATGTGGGAGAATGAAAACAGCCTTATGTGGGCGGTACGCCCGAAGGACTTCTTCCGCTCGGAGTGTGAACAGCGTGGATACCAACGTAAAACGAGGCGACATTTATTACGCCGACCTCTCTCCCGTGGTGGGGAGCGAGCAGGGCGGCGTTCGTCCGGTGCTGATCGTCCAGAACGACACCGGCAATCGATACAGTCCGACGGTCATCGCCGCCGCCATCACGTCCCAGACGAACAAGGCGAAGCTGCCGACGCACATCAACATCGCCGCGCCGGACAGCGGCCTGCCGCGGGATTCGGTGGTGCTGCTCGAGCAGATCCGCACGCTCGACAAGCGGCGGCTGCGCGAGCGCATGGGCCGCGTGGACGGCGCGCTGATGGGGAAGATCGACGCGGCAATCGCGGTGAGCTTCGGATTGCAGCATACACAACTGGTTTGAAGAAAACGCGGGGAGGCATCCGCCTCCCCGAGCAGAAAGGTACGATACATATGAGAAAGAATCACTGGATCGCCCGCCTCGCGGGACTGATGCTTTTGAGCTACACGCTGCTGGTCGTGGGCGTCATGGCGGCGGGCACGGCGGGCTCCCAGTCCGACCCGCTGGTGACGCTGAGCTACCTGAACGATACGTTCATGGCGCAGATTATGAGCAAGGTGGACGAGCAGCTTGCCGCGCGGGACAAGGAACTGACGGACAAGCTCACCGCGCAGGTGCAGGCGGATACGAAGGCGCTGGCAGAAAAGTACGGCGGCAGCGTACAAACCGGAGGCGACGCCGGCTCGACGGACACCTTTGCCGTGGTGACGCTGGAAAAGGGGCAGATTCTGCGCGGCGAGATCGGCTGCGAGGTGATGCTCCGCGTCGGCACGGCGACCTGCGTTTCGCCGTCCAGCCCCGGCCTCATTGACGAGACGGACGCGACCACGCTGGAGAGCGGCAAGGCGCTGGTGAAGAACCACCTCTACATGATGACCATTGACGAGCGCGGCGTCAAAGCCATCGCGGCGACGACCAAGCTGCTGGTGCGCGGCGGATACACAGTCGAATAAAGCAAAAAGAGAGCCTGCCGCGCGGCAGGCTCTCTTTTTGGATGCTGTTTTTACTTCTTGCTGTAGTCGTAGAAGCCCTTGCCGGACTTGCGGCCGAGCTGGCCGCCGCGCACCATCTTCTTGAGCAGCAGCGCCGCGCGATACTTGGGATCGCCGGTCTCGGTGTAGAGCACGTCCATGATGGCGAGGCAGACGTCCAGACCGATGAAGTCGCCGAGGGCGAGGGGGCCCATCGGGTGATTCGCGCCGAGCTGCATGGCCTTGTCGATGTCCTCGACGGAGGCGACGCCGGTCTCGACCAGGCCGATGGCCTCGTTGATCATCGGAATCAGGATCTTGTTGACGACGAAGCCGGGAGCCTCCGCGACCTCGACGGGATCCTTGCCGATCTCCTTGGAGAGGTTGTAGATGAAGTCGAAGGTCTCCTGCGTGGTGTTCGCGCCGCGGATGACCTCGATGAGCTTCATGCTGGGCACGGGGTTGAAGAAGTGCATGCCGATGACGGGGTGCTTGAGGCCGAGGCCCATCTCGGTGACGGACAGGGAGGAGGTGTTGGTGGCGAACACCGTGGACTCCTTGCACATCGCGTCCAGCTCGCCGAGCAGCTCACGCTTGGTGGCCATGTTCTCGGCGACGCACTCGATGACGAGGTCGGCGTCGGCAGCCGCGGACTTCTCCTCGACCAGAATGTTGTTCATGATCGCGTCCTTGGCTTCCTGCGTCATCTTCTCACGGGCGACGAGCTTGTCCAGCTTCGCGCTGAGGTTGTCCTTGTGACGCTGCGCGGACGCAACGCTGGACGCGTACATGAGGGCGGTGTGGCCCTTGGCCGCGAAGACCTGCGCGATGCCGCTGCCCATGGTGCCGGCGCCGAAGATTGCTACTTTCATTGTCGTGTTCCTCCTGATGATTTTTTATTTGAAATACAAGGATTTCTCAGTGGTTGGTAAACGGGGCGTGCTTGCGCTTTTCGAGGAAGGCGCCCATGCCCTCCTGCTGGTCGCCGGTCTGGAAGCAGGAGCCGAACGACTTCTCCTCGCAAACGACCGCCTGCTCAATGGGGAGCGCCGCGCCCTCGTTGATGGCGCGCTTCGCGGCGCGCACCGCGATCGGCGCGTTGGCGGCGATGGTGCTCGCGAGCTTCTCCGCCGCGGCGTACAGCTCGTCCGCGGGATAGACCGCGTTCACAAGGCCGATGCGAAGCGCCTCGTCCGCCTTGATGTTGCGGGCGGTGTAGATCATCTGCTTCGCCATGCCGGGGCCGACGATGCGCGCGAGGCGCTGCGTGCCGCCGAAGCCGGGGGTGATGCCGAGGCCCACCTCGGGCTGGCCGAACACCGCCGTGTCGGAGCAGATGCGGAAATCGCACGCCATGGCAAGCTCGCAGCCGCCGCCGAGGGCGTAGCCGCCCACCGCCGCGATGACGGGGATGGGGAAGCTCTCCAGCTTCAAAAA
>CAMJGU010000088.1 GCA_946405325.1 uncultured Clostridia bacterium
ACAAGCGAGAGGATGAAGTCCGAAAGCATCGCCACCATGGCGTCCGGGCAGGAGAACGGGATGTGGGAAAAGCCGTAATAGCCGTAGACCTTGGTGTTCTCGATCGCCGCGCCGTATGCCTTGAGATCCTGAAACTCGATCTTGCTGTGCTCCAGCAGGCCCATGGTGCGCTGATCGACGTAAGGCAAAAGAAAGGAAAACGCCCGGATATCCGCCTCGGTCACGCCGCGGGTAAAGTTCATCGTGTCCATCTTGACGCCGTAGAGCAGCGCCGTCGCCGCGACGGGATCGGGCGTCAGGCCGCGGTCCTTGTAATACTCCGCGATGATGGTGGAGCAGGCGCCCACCTTCCGGATATCGGAGTAGCGATACGCGATCTCCCGATAGGTCGGGTGATGGTCGATGGCGGCGATCTCGTCGCCGACAAAGTCGGTGATGTTCCCCGCGCCCTTCTGGGAGTCGATGCAGATGATGCAGTCGTCCTCCCGCAGCTCCGGCCCCACCTCGTCGGCGGAGAGCATCTCGATGTGCAGCAGCTCCAGCATCCGCTCGGTGCTGAGCTTGTCGATCTTCCCGTCGTAGCAGATCTTCGTCGGGATCGAGTAGCGCTCCAGCAGCCGCTGGAGACCGTACGCCGAGCCGATGGCGTCTGGGTCGGGAAAGTTATGGGTCTGGATATAGACGCGCTTGTTCTGGCACAGCGCGATCAGTTGGCGAACGTCCGCCATGGTTTCTCACGTTCCCTTCGATAAGCGTGTAAAGACAAATGTTCCGGATTCGCTGAAGTCGCTCTCCGTCCACGCGCGATTGTTGGGCGTACCCGGTCTGAGCGCGGCGGAGGTCTCGTTTTTGTCGCACAGCGACCAGTTCGCCCAGCTGATGCCCCGCGCGTCGAGGAAGTCCAGCCACTCGGTGCTTTCCTTGAGGAATACGCCGCCGTTGCCGTCGGCGCGGCTGGTGCCCCACTCGGAGATGAACACCGCGAGGCCCTTGGCGCGCACGTCGTCGATGCGCTTGCGCAAGTCCTCACCGTGCGCGCCGGCGTAGAAGTGCAGCGTATACATCAGGT
The DNA here is from genome assembly GCA_946405325.1 of uncultured Clostridia bacterium. Next base: position 1,070 of record CAMJGU010000088.1, read on the forward strand.
TCTCGCCACGGAGCGGGTCCTTCGCCGCCTCGTGGATGTCCTGGCTCCACGTCGGGCTGCCGACGAGGATCACCGACTTCGGCGCGTTCTCCCGGATCGCGGCGATGACCGTCTCGGCGTAGGGCTTCACGTCCCGCGACCACGTCACGCCGCCGTTGGGCTCGTTGCAGATCTCATAGAGCACGGCGGGGCTGTCGCCGTAGCGCTTCGCCATCTCGCGGAAGAACGCCACCGCCTCCTGCGTATGCGCCGAGGGATTGCCGTCGGAGAGGATATGCCAGTCGATGATGACGTACAGATCGGCGGCGATGGCGGCGTCCACCGCCGCGATGAGCTGCTTCTTCACCGCCGCGGGATCGCTCAAATACCCGCCCTCGCCGGTGTACATGGCGACGCGGAACAGGTTCGCGCCGTAGGCCGCGGTATTTTGGATCGATTGCGCGTTGGTGTACTGCGGGTACCAGTGCAGGCCATGGCTGCTCATGCCGCGCAGAACGACGTTCTCTCCCGCCGCGTTGCACAGCTGCGTGCCCTTGACCTGTAACCAGCCGTTTTCGCTGACGCCGCCGCTGACCGTCGTCACCGCGGTCGGGACGGATCCCGTTGTCGATGGCTCTGTCGGCGTCTCGGTCGGCACGGCGCTCCTCTTCTTCGCGCGGTAGAGCATCGTGCAAGCCTCCGCGCGCGTGAGACCGCTTTTGGGCTTGAAGTTGCCGTAGTTGTCGCCCTGGATCAGCCCCACGGCGTAGGCGCCCAGCACGGCGTTGTAGTAGCGCCCGTCCAGCGCGGAGAAGTCGTTCAGTTTTCTGGACTCGGTGCTGAAATCGTAGGTCGCGTTCGGGTAGAGCGCGTTCATCATCACCTTCGCCGCCAGCTGGCGCGCAATGGGGCGGTCAAAGCTCTCGCCCGTGGGCGGCAGCTCGTCCCAGTCGTACCAGCCGCGATTCCGCGCGGTCTCGAGCAGGCCCGCCGCCCAATGGCTCGTCTGTGCGGGGCTTTCCGGAAGGCCGACCTGCCGCGCCAGCACCGTTACAAACTCTGCGGCGGTGATCGGTTCATCCGGGTGAAAGCGGCCGTCCGGCCAGCCTTTCAGGATCTGCTGCTCGTACATCTCCGTCACCGCGGCTTCGTACCACGCGCCGGACACCACGTCCGGAGCGACCGCTGCCCGTGCGCTCAGCACGGGCAGCATCAGCAGCACAAGGAGCAGCGCCGCGATCCGTTTTTTCATTTCAGTTGCTGCTTGTGGTCGTGGGCTTGGGCAGGTACGGGATGAGCTGGTTGGCAAACTTGCTCAGCGGCATAGTCTGCAAAATCACGCGGCCCGGTCCGGTGATGACCGTGTTGAACAGGCCCTCGCCGCCGAACACCATGTTCTTGATGCCCTTGACCTGCTGAATGTCCACCGAGCAGGTCTCGTCCATCAGGGCGAGGTGGCCGCTGGAAACCAGCATCTGCTGGCCGGAGGTCAGCTCATACTCCACCGCGGAGCCGTCGATCTCGATGAACGCCGTGCCGCTGCCGGAGAGCTTCTGCATAATGAAGCCCTCGCCGCCGAACAGGCCCGCGCCGAGCTTCTTCTGGAAGAACACGGACAGCTCCACACCCTCCTCGCAGGCGAGGAACGCCGACTTCTGCACGATGACCGGGCGCTCCGGCGTGACCTCCACGGCGCGGATGGAGCCGGGGAAGCTGGCGGAGAACGCGATCACGCCCTGACCGTGGGCGGTGTACAGGTTCTGGAACATGCTCTCACCGGAGAACAGGCGGCCGAACATCTTGCCGATCCCGCCGCCGCTGGTGGTCATCTCCATGTTGGGGCTCATCCAGCTCATGGAGCCGGACTCGGTGCGCATGGTCTCGCCATCGTTCAGTTCGCAGACCACGACGGGCAGGTTATCTCCCTTGATTTCGTACTTCATTACCATATCCTCCTGAATTTTTATAGTTATCTCTTATCGGGCAAGCCGACAGATCTCTCTCATATCCTCACGCGTCAGCACGCGGAGCGAGCTGCACCTGCGTGGACGTATAGAAAGGAACGCCGTTCATGCTGCTTCCTCCCTGTCAGACTGTTTTCCTCTCCGCCGCTCTTTTCGCGACAGTGTTGGTGTCGATGCTGTCGCGGAACACAACATATGTATCGTACAGATACTCCGTCACCAGGTTGCACGCCATGTTGAGCGCGGTGACCAGATATTCGTTCCAGCCCAAGGTCTCGGCAAGATAGTTGCCGAGGATCGTCGTCACCGGTGTGAACACGGCATAGAACGCCGCCACCAGCAGCATGGCGCGCGGCACGTTGGCCGTGCTACGGAACGTATAGCGGCGGTTGAGGGTAAAGTTCCACACCACCGACGCCGTCAGCGCGATCAGATAGCTGGGCCAGTAGGGCCATGAGGTCAGCTCGTTGAAAAGAGCGAACACGACGGCTTCGATGATCCCCGCCGAGACGGAGATGATGAAAAATTTCAACGCCCGCAGCATTTCCAGATGCTTGTTGCTTTGCATGCTGATTCTCCAAGTTTCATTCAATTTGACATCGCCCCGCCGCTCGTGTATACTGTCAGAAATCGACCGTTTTCGACGAGAGGAGGGCAGCCCATGTCCGCTGAAATCAAAAATGAAATGACCCAGCCGGAAGCCCCGATCTGCGCGATCTGCGGCAAGCCCATCTTCAGCAACTGCACGATCGACCACGTCATTCCCCAGGCAATTTATAAGTGGCATGAGCAGTACTTAAGCCACGCGGAATTTGCCGCCCTGCGCAAGCGCATCACCTCGCCGCGCAACACCGTGCGCACGCACCGACACTGCAACGAGCGCAAGGAGGAGTCCATCGTCCGCATCGCCGGGCTCCACGTCAGCCGCACCAAGCGCGGCAAGCTCAATCAGACCTATACCGCGGTCGAGCCCTACATCGAGGCGTTTTTGAAGCGCAAGGACAAGCTGCGCGAGCGGCAGCAGAACTGCTGCTACGTCTGCGGCAAGCCATTGCGGGACGGCGGCGTGCTGCGCCGCATCGACGACACGCTGGACCGGGTCTGGGAAAACGCCTGTCTCATCTGCCACCGCTGCAACTGCCGCGTGCGCTCCCACGACGTGAAGACCTACCGGCTCATCCGCACCGGCGCGATTCGCCCGATCCCCAAAAAAGTCAAGGCAGTCGCACCGCCCGTCGAGCCGGAAAAGCCCGTCGTCGCGGCGGATCCCGCGCCCGCCGCGCCCAAAAAGCGGCGCAGGAGGCGTCGGCACAGGCGCGCCAAAAAGGCCGCCGGTCAGACGCCGCAGACTACAGAGACGACGTGAGATAGTCCGCCACGTCGAACGGCTCCAGCAGGCTGTCCTTCTTTAAGTACAGCGGATGGTGCGGGTGTCCCTGCTTGGAGCGCTGCCCCGCGCAGTACCACGCCGCGCCGCGGCGAACGCCCACGTCCACCATGTCCCGCACGCAGTCCGCAAGATAATCCCGCTTTTCGATGATCGCGCCCCAGGCCGCCCACACGGCCGGGGCGCCGTTTTTGCACAGGGACAGCGCGTAGTCGAACGCCTTCATGTTCTCGCGGTGGAGCGCCGCGTTGCACACGCGCTCCATGTCGTCCGGACGCGTCGCCCGCTGGGCGTAGACGTTGAACATCAGAAAGCTGTCGTAGCCGTTGTGCAGCGCGA
>CAMJGU010000089.1 GCA_946405325.1 uncultured Clostridia bacterium
GCACCGCCACCACGATCATCTCCGAGAGCTCCGTCACCAACGCCGGCGGCAACGTGGGCTAAAAAGCCCCATCGCTTTACGCGCTCCGGCGCGCGCCGCCCTGCATTCCGAGAGCGTGCATTTGAGAGAAAGAAGGCGGGATCATGAACGAACTACTGACGCAGTTTACACCGCTGATCCTTGATTTTATGGTTGTTGCGATCCTGCTGTGCGGCACGTTGGTGCGGATGCACAAGGGATTGTACAACGCGCTGATGCCGTTGGCGGTCATCGGCGTGTCGGCAATTTGCGGCCTGGTGCTCTCTGCCATCCTGACGGGTCCGATCGCGGCGGGTGTGACGCCGACGATCACAAAGGCCGTTCTGAGCCATGAGGTCTCGTTCTGGTCGCTCGAGGACTATGATACGGCCCTGCAAAAGCTGGAAAACGGCATGCCGGACGAGATCCGCGAGGCAATCGACATCACCAAGTATGCGGAAACGGCGAAGGACGCCGCCCACGACGCGGGCGATAAGCTCTCGCAGGTGAACGAAGAGGTGCTGAGCGACGAGAACATCGATTCCGCGGTTTCCACTGTGGAGGACGGTCTGATGGACGTGGCGCGGGAGGCGTTGGAGGAGCGCGGGCTCACCGGCGACGCGGCGCGCGAGTACATCCGCACGGCGGGCGACGCGTTGGGAAGCGCCGGCGAGACGGTGCTGACAGACGAGAACATCGACGCGGCGATCGCGGCGGTGCAGAAGGAGATGACCACCGGCGCCGAGAGTCTGATCGGTGACGGAACGGAAGCCCGGGAGAGCCGGGACGCCATCCGCGCGGCCGAGGATGCCCGCGCCGCGATGGAAGCGGCGGTCGGCGCGGTGATCGGCTTTATGGTGCCGCGCTATGTGCGCGTCATCGTGTTCCTGATCGGCTGGGTCGCGTTTCTCGCGGTGCTCACTACCATCAAGAACTCCCTGGGTCTGATGTTCAATCTCCCCATCGTCAAGCAGGTCGACAAGCTGGGCGGCGCTGCCCTTGGCTTTGTCGAGACGGCGGTCGGGATCTGGCTCGTCCTCTGGACGGTGCGGTACCTTGGCTTCAACGTATTCCGGGAGCTTGCCCGCAACACGGTCGTGCTTCGCTTCCTTGCCTGAAACAAGGACGCGGCTTGGCGGCGGTCTCCCCGAAAAGTACATACGAAGGACAGACGCGTACAGCAAGCTGTACGCGCCTGCTTTTACCGCTTGAATTTCCGGACGATTTGAGTAAAATGTAAAAGAAGAAGTGCTATGTGGATCATAGTTGATTCCATATCATGGAGAAAGAGAGGAAACATGAAAAGAAATCTTGCACTCATCCTGTCCCTGCTCATGGCGCTGAGCCTGCTCACGGGCTGCGGCGCGAAGCAGGACGCGCAGACGGAGGCTCTGGCGGAGAACGATATCACCAACGGCGCCGTCATCTTCGACAAGGACGGCTTGACCGTCACCACCGCGGGGCTGGACGTCGATCCGACCACGGAGGAGCCGTCGCCCATCCTCTGGGTGGACGTGGAGAACAAGGGCGAGAAGGACGTCTACCTCGGCGTGACCGGCGGTTCGGTCAACGGCTTCGTGACCGACGTGCTGCTGACCGAATTCACGATGGAGGACGGGGAGTATTACGGCGCGGAGAACAGCTTCGGGCAGGACGCCCCCGCCGGCAGTACCGTCCGGTACGCGCTGAGCTACTACGGCACGAGCATTCCCGGCATCGACCTCAGCAAGCCGGGCGTGATGGAGTTCTGCTTCACCACGGCGCCGGACGAGGACACCTGGTACGACTATAAGTCGGAGCCGGTGACCCTCACCCTCGACGAGAGCGTGCCGATGGTGGACATCACCGGTCTCGAGGGGCTCCTGTGGGAGAACGACCAGTGCGAGCTGGTGATCGGCGAGCAGGACTATGACGACTGGTTCGGTCCTGAGGTCTATGTGTACCTGAAGAACAAGAGCGACCACTTCGTCGGCCTTTCGCCGGTCAGCGCCGAGCTGGACGGCGTGGTCTGCGACTACGTCCTCGGCGGCGTCGCGGCCGCGCCGGGCAAGGTGGCGGCAGGGTTTCTGAGCTTCGACGGCGAGGCGAAGGAACTCAAGGGCTTTGAGAAGCTGACGCTGAACTTCAACTTCTGCGAGGGGCAGGACATGGAGAGCATGGACAGCGGCACGCCCATCGACCCCATCGTCGTGACGTATCCCCCGCAGATCTGGGGCGAGTATGAAAACGACGGGCTGCACATGTCCATCCAGCCCAAGTACAACGATCTTGTCACCGTGGACACCGACACGGGGGACGGTATGATGTTCTCCGTCACCGAGACCGCGTCCATGGAGGCGGGCGGCTTCGACGGCTCCGGCTGGCTGTTCGGCATCGCGCGCGAGAGCGCGGAACAGGTGCATGAGCTGCTCTGCGGCGATATGTCCGGTATGGAGGTCTTCGCCAAGGACGCGGAGGGCAATTATTACGTCTATTGCCATCCCACGGATGTGCGCTACGCCCGCGCCACGGCGGAGGAGATGGAGCGCGATCAGGCGCAGTGGACGATGCTCTGCGATTGGGCGGAGCAGATGAAGGATAAGTTCGTCGAGCAGAACGGCCTGGAGTACGCGGGCTTCGGCAACTCCGAGCTGGACATGTACGTCGCCCGCGCGGCGTGGCAGGACGGCGTGAACTACACCCTCAGCACCACGGAGTTCGGCCCCGTCGCGGGCGGCGGCGTGGACGCGACGCGCTTTGCCGAGTTTGTCCTGCACGGCTACTTCGGCGATACCGACGCCACGGAAGCGCCGGACGGCGAGTATGTGGTGCTGGAATTCCCGGACGAGGACGTGCGCATCGACTTCTTCTTCGCGCCGGACGCCTACGCCCGCGTGACCTCCGGCGGTCAGGAAACGCTCTATCAGGCGGCCATGTGGGACGACAACGTCAGCTACGCCGAGGCGATGCAGAGCTGGTACTACGCGCTTGCCGAAAAGGCAGGCGTCAAGAGCGCCGACGAGAGCCTGACGCCGTACGTCGGTACTTGGGCGGAGAAGATCGCGGGCCGCGGCATGGTCACGATCGAGCCCAGCGTCGCGCCCGGCAAGGCGAACATCAGCGCGACCTGGCCGGACAGCGCCGCCGTGATGAACGAGTGGGAGCTTTTCGGCGTGCTGGAGGACGACAGGCTCGCCTATGAGAACGGCAACTGGCAGGTCAAAGAGTACGACGAGACCGGCGAGGGCTGGACCACGGACGAGAGCTACGAAGAGACCGGCTACTTCTATCTGAACGACGCCGGCGAGCTGTGCTGGCACGACGACCGCGGCATGCGGGATGAGGACAGCGCGTTCATCCGCGTGAACTGAGTACGCGCGGAATCATCGAAAGGAGCAGGAGATATGTTTTCTGTCAGAGGACCCAAGTTCAAGTATTTCTTGTTGGTCATGGCGCTGATCGCCTTCGCGGCGGGCGTCTACATCACGTTCTTCCAGTCCGCGGGCTACGTCAAGACGCAGGCGACCATCGTCTCCATCGAGGTGGATGAGGAATGGTCCGACTCGGAGGACACCAGCTACATCGTCATGGTGGACTATGTGGCGGAGGGCTCGCGCTACACCTCGCGGCTGGACAGCTACAGCGACGGCTGGAAGGTGGGCAAGACCGTCACCGTCTATTACGACCCGCAGAACCCGTCCGTCATCCACGGCGGCAAGGGCGGCGGCGTTTACCTGATGGTGCTGGGCGTCGTGCTCGCTGCCGGTATCTTCATTGTCGGCAGGAAGAACAAGGAGGCGCTGGCGGAGATGGAGACGCAGCGCGCCAAGGGCGGCATGACCTGCGCGCCGTCCGTCAAGGGCGAGGAGCGCGAGCTCTACTTCCTCACGGACATGGGCACGCCCAAGTACGGCCACCGCATCGAGGACAAGGACCGCAAGGTGCTCTACGAGGCGAAGATGACCAAGTTCTCGATGGTCGCGGCGTATCACTTTGACTTCATCGACCACGAGCACGGCGTCACCACGCCCCAACTGGTGGGGCACGAGGAGGAGACGGAGGTCAACGCCTTCCTGCTCGACAACCACTACACCTTTGACCTCGACGGCGAGGAGATATGGAAGACCCTCAAGCGCAACGGCATCAGCGTCGATACCGAGCGTCAGGAGGGGTCGGTCTGGCCGCGCTTCCGCGTCTCCCGCGACGGCGAGGAGATCGCGATCCTGGAGGCCACCAGCCAGTACGTCCACGAGGAGGACGAGGAGCAGCACAAGGTACTCAAAAAGCTTGCCGTGCAGGGCTTCTACCGCATCTGGACGCGGGAGGAAAACCTCGATGCGGTGTTCCTCACCGCGATGGCGTTCGGCCGCAGCGGCGCGCTCAACGACGAGGGCGGCGACTTTGGCAAGATGATGCGCCAGTCGCTGAAGCAGAGTCTCGGCAAATAAAGAGTCAAAAAGGGTCTCCCACTTAGCGGGAGACCCTTTTTCCTGTTCCATTCACAGTCCTTGCGCGATCATCGCCTCGGAGATCCTCAGGAACGCCGCGATGTCGTTGCCCGCGATCAGATCGTAGCCGAGGCCGTACTGCTCCGCCGCGGCGGCGGACGCGTCATAGATGCCGCTCATGATGCCGCGCAGCTTTTCGTCGACCTCCTGCCGCGTCCAGCTGTAGCGCACGCTGTTCTGCGCCATTTCGAGCGCCGACACCGCCACGCCGCCGGAGCCCGCCGCCTTGGA
>CAMJGU010000090.1 GCA_946405325.1 uncultured Clostridia bacterium
CGGACACGTCGCCGATGTGCTCCATCATGGCGGCGATGGCGATGGGCGCCATGACGAGGATGGAGGTGAGGTCGAACTTCGCAATGGTGATCTTCTGGAGGCCGATGAAGCTCGCTTCATGCACGGCGGAGAAGTCCACCTGACCGAAGATCAGCGCGACGACGTAGCTGACGACGACGCCGAGGAGGATGGGGATGATCTTGATCATGCCCTTGCCCCAGATGTTCGCGGCGATGATGACCGCGATGGCGACCAGCGCGAGAGCCCAGTTGGTGCTGGCGTTGCCGATGGCGCTGCCCGCGAGGTTGAGGCCGATCATGATGATCATGGGGCCGGTGACGATGGGCGGGAAGTAACGCATGACCTTCCACGCGCCGAGCACCTTAAAGAGCAGGGCGAGCACGAGGTAGAGGAGGCCCGCCACCACAATGCCGCCGAGGGCGTAGGCGAGCTTGTCGTCGGGGGTCATGGTCGCGTACTTACCGGCGTCGAGGTTCGCCACCGCCGCAAAGCCGCCGAGGTAGGCAAAGGACGAGCCGAGGAACGCGGGGACCTTGAACTTGGTGCAGACGTGGAACAGCAGCGTGCCGAGGCCGGCGAAGAGCAGCGTGGTCTGGATGCTCAGCGGCAGGCCGTAGCCCTGCACGAGAATGGGTACGAGCACGGTCGCGCCGAACATGGCGAAGAGATGCTGGAGTCCGAGCACCAGCATGCGGGGCATGCCCAGCTCCCGCGCGTCGTAGATGGCTTCCTGTCCGAGTTGTTTCTTCATGTTGTCTCTCCTTCTCTTTCAATGGTGGGTGGGTAAAAAAGAACGCCGGCAGAAAACCTACCGACGAACAACAACAATATCAATATCATTCCCAAAGGAAACAGCAAGGGCGTGGAACAGGGACATGGCGTGCAGACGTGTCATGTGCGTACCTCCTTGCCGGATTTTTTCTAAGGATAATGGAAAGCAATCGAAATTGCAAGATGGGATTTTACCCAAGAAACAGGGGGAAAACAGCACAAACCATGGGCGGAACAGCCAAAGAAGGAAAAACATTCATAAAGTTCACCAATTCATCATATAAATTTTCAATAAGCATTGTACATTTTGAATAAATGTGCTATGCTATACCCAACCTGACGGATGTGTGCCGTCAGAATATTAAGATAGGAGCGTGTGGGAAAATGGAAAAGAAAAACATGAGCCTGCCGATGCAGATCGTGATCGCCCTGATCGCCGGTATCGTACTCGGTCTGATCTGCTACTTCGCAGGACTCGCGGACTTCACAGCAAGCTACCTGAAGCCCTTCGGTACGATCTTTGTCAACCTGCTCAAGTTCCTGGTCGTCCCGGTGGTGCTGCTCTCGATGATCGACGGCATCATCTCCATGGGCGATATGAAGAAGGTCGGCTCCGTCGGTTGGAAGACGCTGGCCTACTTCCTCGTCACGACGGCGATCGCCTGCATCATCGGTCTGGTGCTCGCCAACATCTTCAACGGCGCGGGCTTGTTCCCGGTGCTCCAGAAGGCGGCGGACGCCGAGTGGACGGGCAAGACCAGCCAGAACTTCATGGACACCCTCGTCGCCATGTTCCCGAGCAATATGTGGTCCGCCTTCGTCAACGCCGACATGCTGCAGGTCATCATCATCTCCCTGCTCCTCGGCGGCGGCATCCTCGCCGCGGGCGAGAAGGCGAACGTCGTCAAGAGCTTTGTCTCCAGCGCCTATGCCGTCATCGACAAGGTCATGACCTTCATCATCAGCCTCAGCCCCATCGGCGTGTTCGCCATGATGACCTGGGTCGTCGCCACGCAGGGGCCGAACATCCTTGGCTCGCTCGCGCTGGTGCTGCTGTGCGCCTACATCGGCTACATCATCCACGCCGTTGTGGTCTACTCCTTCTCCGCCAAGGCGTTTGCAGGCGTCAGCCCGCTGACGTTCTTCAAGGGCGCGGGTCCCGCGATGATCTTCGCGTTCACCTCCACGTCCTCGGCGGCGACGCTGCCGGTCTCCAAGGAGTGCGCGGATAAGCTGGGCGCGGAAGAGGACATCTCCTCCTTCGTCCTGCCGCTGGGCGCGACGGTCAACATGGACGGCACCGCCATCTATCAGTGCGTCGCCACGATCTTCCTCGCGACCTGCTCCGGCATCCACCTCACGATCGGGCAGATGGTCATCATCGTCGTCACCGCGACGCTCGCCTCCATCGGCACGGCGGGCACGCCGGGCGCCGGTATGATCATGCTCGCCATGGTGCTGACCGCCATGGGCATCGACGTCAACATGATCATGATCATCTACGGCGTCGACCGCCTGTTCGACATGGGCCGCACCTGCCTCAACGTCACCGGCGACATCTCCTGCTCCCTCTGCGTCACCAAGTGGGAGGGCGGCAAGATCCAGCCCAAGGCGTAAAGCAAATCGCGACACAAAAAGAACCGCTCCAAGAGCGGTTCTTTTTGTGTCCTCAAGCGGTCGTCACGTCGTGGATCCACTTGCCGGAGTGCAGGCGCACCAGCCCCGGCACGAGCTTAAACGCGGCTTCGGAGGTCATCGCCATGCACACGACCACCACCGGCGCGTCCAGCACCAGCGCGGTGAGCGCGGTCAACGGAATGGTGACGCACCAGAGGGGAATGAGGTCGATGAGCAGCGACGCGCGCACGTCGCCGCCGGCGCGGAGCACGCCCACGATCACGACGGTGGCGAACGACATCACCGGCGCCATGGCGGAGTAGCAGCACACGAGCGTCGAGCACAGCCGCGCCGCCAGCGGCGAGAGATGGAACAGCGGCAGCAGCGCGGAACGCAGCACGACCCAGTAGATCAACTGCTCCGTGACGCCGATCCCCACGCCGAGGCACAGCGCCAGGAAGCACAGCGCGCGGCCGATGTCCTGCACGCCGGTGCGGTTGCCGCTGCCGACCTCCTTGCCGATGATGACGCCCGTCGCCGCGGCAAGGCCGAACACCGCCGCGACGATGACGCGGTCGATCGCGCCCGCCACGGTGTAGGCGGCGATGATGTCGGTGCTGATGCGCATGTGGCCCATGATGACCGTGTACATTGAGGTGCCGAGACCCCAGAAGGTCTCGTTTGCCAGAACCGGTGTCGAATACTTAATAAAGGAGCGCAGCATCGCCCCGCCGGGACAGAGCACGCAGCGCGGGATCGGCGGCAGCCGCCGGTCGCGCAGCAGGTACGCCACGCAGATGACCAACTCCAGCACGCGGGCGGTGAGCGTCGCCGTCGCCGCACCGACAATGCCGAGGGCGGGCGCGCCGAGCTTGCCGAAGATCAGAATGTAGTTCCCCAGCGTATTGACGGCGGTGGAGGTCATGAACACCGCCATGCCGAACACGGGATTTTCCGTGCTGCGCTGCATGCCGATGTAGATGGACGCCAGCGCGTCAAACAAGTAGGAAACGCCGACGATGCGCAGGTACGGCGCCGCCAGCTCGATGAGCCGCGGGTTGTCGGTGATGAGCCCCAGGATCTGCGCGGGCGCAAACGATGTGAGCAGCGCGAAGACCGATCCGATCCCCAGCGCGGCGTACAGTCCGATGCCCAGCACGCGGGAGATCGACGCGCGGTCGTTCTTGCCCCAGTACTGGCTGATGAGCACGCCGGAGCCGCTTTGCAGTCCGAAGAGGAGCAGCTGCATGATGAAGATCGGCGTGTTCGCCACCGTCACCGCGGACATCTCCTCGCTGCCGAGCAGACCCGCCATGAACGTGTCCATGAAGCCGAGCGAGGTGGTGATGAGGTTTTGCAGCACCACGGGCAGCGCGAGGAGGAACACCCGTTTATAAAAGCCGGGCGGCTGCTGCAAATACGAAAAGCTTTTTCTCATAGCATCGGAAAGCGCGTGTCGCGGTGGGCTTTGAGCGCCGCCGCCAGCGCGTCAATGTCGTTTTTTTGCGTCTCGGGGCCGAAGCTCACGCGCAGCACCCCCGCCTTGACCTTCTTCGGCAGGTTCATCGCCTCGTAGACGTGGCTCGCCTTGCCGCGGTGACAGGCGCTGCCCGCACTGATGCAAATGCCCTGCGCGGCGAGATCTTCCACCACGTTCGCCGACGGATAGCCCGCGAGCGAGATCGCGAGGACGTGCGGCGCTTCGCCATTCCCCACGCGCACCACGCCGTCGATGGCGAGGAGCTGATCGAGGGCGTACGCCTTGAGCTCCGCCATGTGAGCAAGCGACGCGTCCAGATTCGCACAGCGCAGCTCCACCGCCTTGGCGAAGCCCGCGAGCTGCGCGGTCGCCTCCGTGCCGGAGCGCAACCCGTTTTCCTGCCCGCCGCCGGCGAGCAGCGGCCGCGGATTTTTGACCCGCTCGCCGAGGTAGAGCGCGCCCACGCCCTTGGGCGCGCCGACCTTGTGACCGCTGATGGAGATGAGATCGGCGCCCAGCGCGTCCGCGCGGAAGGGCAGCTTCAAAAAGCCCTGCACCGCGTCGGTGTGCAGCAGGGCTTTGGATTTGGCGGCGTTCAATACGTCTGCGATCTCCCTCACCGGGAACACGCAGCCGGTCTCGTTGTTCACCAGCATGACGGACACCAGAACCGTGTCCGCGCGCAGCGCCTCCGCAACCTGCGCGGCGGTGATGTTGCCGTTTTTGTCGGGCTTCAGATAGGTGACGGAATAACCCTCCTGCTCCAGCTGGCGGCAGGGCTCCAGCACCGCGCTGTGCTC
>CAMJGU010000091.1 GCA_946405325.1 uncultured Clostridia bacterium
AGGTGGCCCTTGCCCGTGCCGCCGATGGCGGGGTTGCAGGGCATGTTGCCCACCGCATCGAGGTTGATGGTAAAGCACACGGTTTTCATGCCGAGGCGCGCGGCGGCAAGCGCGGCCTCGATGCCCGCGTGTCCCGCGCCGATGACGGCGATATCGTATGCTCCTGCCGGAAATTCCTTCATGCCTGATCCTCTGCCAGCCGCCACCGAAGGCCGCTGTATCTTCTCTGTCGTTTGTCGTTCTCGGTCATGCGCCGCACGGTGCTGTCGTCGCCCACGACGATCAGCAGCTCGCGCGCGCGGGTGATCGCGGTATACAGCACGCCGCGCACCTCGAGCCCCGGCGCGCAGGGCGCGGCGACGAACACCACCCCGCGGTACTCCGATCCCTGCGCCTTATGTACCGTCATGGCGTAGGCGACGTCCAGCTCCGCGAGCATATCCGCCGTATAAGTCGCCACGCGGTCGTCGAAGGCGACGGTCAGCAGCTCGCCGCTGGGGTCGATCTGCAAGATCTGCCCCACGTCGCCGTTGAAGACGCCCGTGCCGGCGGTGCCGTCCTCGCGCTCCCAGATCACGTCGTAGTCGTTGCGCGTCTGCATGACGCGGTCGCCCTCGCGGAACACCGTGTCCCCGAACTGCCGCTCGCGCTTGCCCTCGGCAGGCGGGTTCAGCGCCGCCTGCAAGGCGCGGTTGAGCGCGGCGGTGCCCGTCGCGCCCTTGCGCGTGGGGGTCAGCACCTGGATCTCCGCCGCGGGGATCCCCATCTTGTCCGGAAGCCGGGTTTTGCACAGCTCCACCACCGTATCCACCAGCCGCACCGGATCGCGGCGCGGCAGAAAGAAGAAGTCGCTGTCCGCCGAGTTTTGCAGCTCCGGCACGGTGCCCTCGTTGACGGCGTGGGCGTTGCGGATGATGGCGGATTGCTGCGCCTGCCGAAAGACCTCGGTCAGCGCCACGGTCTGCACCTTGCCGCTGCGGATGAGGTCGGAGAACACGTTGCCCGCGCCGACGCTCGGCAGCTGATCGGGATCGCCGACGAGCACCAACCGGCACCCCGGCCGCAGCGCCGCGAGGAACGCCTTCATCAGCGCGAGGTCGACCATGCTCGTCTCGTCCACGATCACCGCGTCGGCTTTGATCGGGTCCTTTTCATTCTTGGTGAACTTCACCCGCCCGGTCTGCTCGTCCCAGCTCATGCCGAGCATGCGGTGGATGGTCTGGGCGTCGCGGCCGCAGACCTCGCCCATGCGCTTCGCGGCGCGGCCCGTGGGCGCGGCGAGCTGCACGTCCAGCCCCATGCGCTCAAAGAGCGTCAGGATCGCCCGCACCGAGGTGGTCTTGCCCGTACCGGGGCCGCCGGTGAGAATCAGCAGCTCCTGCTCCGCCGCCAGCTCCACCGCTTTTCGCTGCAGCGGCGCGTACTCGATGCCCTGCTCCCGTTCGATCTCGTCGATGGCGCGCTTCGCGCCTTTGAGCACGTCGGGCTTGTCCGAGAGCATCGCGCGGATGCGCAGCGCGACGTAGCGCTCCGCGTCCAGACAGCGCGCGAGATAGCAGCCCGTGACGTTCGCCACCGGCTCCTGCGCGACGCGCCCCGCGTCGATGAGGTCGTCGAGCGCTTTTTCGATCTCGTCCTCCGGCGCGTCCAGCAGCTGCGCCGTGGCAGCGAGCAGCTTCGCGCGGGGCAGGAAGATGTGCCCGCCGTTGGTCTCATTGTGGGAAAGCTCAAACAAGATGCCCGCCTCGGTGCGGCAGGACGCGTCCCCGCCGAGCGCGAGCGCGATCTCGTCCGCCACGGCGAAGTCGAGCGAAAACGGCTCGTCCACCAATAGGTACGGATTGCGCCGCAGCATCTCCATCGCGGCGGCGCCGAAGCGCCGGTACAGCGGCACCGACAGGCTCACCGGCAGCTCAAAGCGCGTCAGAAACGCCATCAGCCGCCGCAGCCCCATCTGCTCGCGGAAGCCCTCGGTGATCTCACGCACGCGCTTGTCGGTAAAGCCCTTTACCTTGCGCAGCTCCTCGGGCGCGTTTTCCAGCACCTCCAGCGTGTCGAGCCCGAAGCGCTCCACCAGCTTCTGTGCCGTGGCGGGGCCGACGCCGCGCACCACGCCGGAGGCAAGATAGTCCAAAATCGCGCTCTCGGTGGCGGGCATCTGCCGCTCCACCTCGGTCGCGGAGAACTGCTCGCCGTGCTGCGGGTGCGTCACAAACGCGCCGGTGGCGGCGATCTGCTCACCGGGCGCGGCGCAGGGGATGCAGCCGACAACGGTGATCAGCTCGCCGTCGTCGGTGACGATGCGCACCACGGCGTAGCCGTTCTCCTCGTTCTGGAAAACGACCGCCGCAACGGTTCCGATGAGCGTCTGTTGTTCGTCCATAGTCTACTCCGATTCGTTGAATTCCGACAAGTTATTACAGATCGTAACGTCAAAGCTGTCGTGGCACAGCAGCGCCGCGACCTTCTGCGTATCCTCGTCCATGCCCCGGTCGAGGATCACGATGCGGCAGAAACCGCCGCAGTCATACCGCGCGCGCTCCAAGGTGCGCACGGTGCGCTCCAACTGCGCGCCCTCCCCGCTGCGGCAGGGAACGACGGCGAATGCGTCCGAGACGGCGCACCGGCGCGGGCGCAGCAGCGCCGAGAGCAGCGCGAAGAGCAGCGTCACCAGTCCGATCGCCGCCAGCGCGGCGATGATCCCATCCTCCAACAGCTGCATACCATCACCTCACGCCAGTGTATGAGGTGAGGCTTGGGCGCGTTACCCCTCCCGCGCCAGCGTGATGACCGCCACCTGCGGCGGATTGAGCAGCCGCGGCACGTTGGGCGGCGAGTTGCCGAGCCCCCGGGAGACAAACACCGTCGCCGCTTCATGCCCCCCGTCGTCGCAGGTGTAGAATCCGCTCGTGTAGGTCGGGAACCAGTTCCGGCCGCTGTCGATCAGCCCATCGGTGAACGGCAGCCGCCAGATGCCGCCGTGGGCGTGGCCGCTGAGCGTCAGGTTCGCCCCCAGACGGCAGTAGCGCCCGCTGAACAGATTGTTCCGGTGCGCCAGCAGCAGCCAGTAGGGATCGTCCTCGGCGGCGTAGAGCTCCTCCGCCAGCGCCTCCGGCGTCTTCTGGTCGGCGTAGCCGTTGGGATCGTGGATGCCCGCCAGAACGATGTGTTCGCCGTTGCGCTCGATAATTGTAAACTCGTTTTCTAAGCAGTATACCCCAAGCTTCCGCAGGGTGCGCAGCACGGTCTGCGCCTGTCCGCTGCTCCACTCGTGGTTGCCGGTGACGTAGTACACCGGCGCGAGCGCGGTCAGACCATCGACGAGCGGAATGAGGTCGGCGACGCTGCTGTACTCGTCCACAAAGTCGCCGGTGAGCGCGATGAGGTCGGGCCGCGCCGCCTCCGCCGCCGCGATGAGCCGCGCGTTGCCCTCGCCGAACTGCCTGCCGTGGAGATCGGAGAGCTGCACGATGCGAAAGCCCTCGAACGCCGCCGGGAGCGCCGCATCGGCGTAGATGTATTCCTCGGTGACGAGGCGGTTGTTGTCCCACCACACGCCGAGAAGCAGCACCGCCGACAGGGCAGCGATGCCGATTTTTCTCCATTTTCGTTTCATACTGCCCTAGTATATGAGACAAAAGCGCGAAACACAAGCCTTTTTCATGGGTTTTCCCTTGCTTTTTTTATATGTGTATGGTAGAATCCCACAGTTAACGCAATCGAAACAAGGAGAATCGCACGATGGCAGTGATCGAATACGACAGCTACAAGCAGAAGCTGCACGGCATGGACGACACCATAGAAAACCTCTACAAGGCGCTGGAGATCGAGAGCGCGAAGCACGAGATCGAGCGCCTGCTCGCCGAGGCGGAGGAAGAGGGCTTCTGGAATGACGTGGAGCGCAGCCAGAAAAACCAGACGCAATTGAAGCAGTTGCAAAGCAAGGTGCAGCGCTACGAAAAGCTCGTCTCCGAGCGGGACGACCTGCTGGCGCTGGTGGACATGGGCACGGAGATGGACGACGACAGCCTGCTGCCGGAGCTGGAAGCGGGCTATGCCGAGCTGGAACAGAAGCTGGACGCCGCGCGGCTCACCACCCTGCTCTCCGGCGAGTACGACCACTGCAACGCCATTTTGGAGTTCCACCCCGGCGCGGGCGGCACCGAGGCGCAGGACTGGGCGGAGATGCTCTACCGCATGTACATGCAGTGGGCGAACAAGCACGGCTTTGAGTTTGAGATGCTCGACTACCTCGACGGCGACGAGGCGGGACTCAAGAGCGCGACCGTGATGATCAAGGGCGAGAACGCCTACGGCTACCTCAAGGGCGAGCACGGCGTGCACCGCCTCGTGCGCGTGTCGCCGTTCGACGCCAACGCCCGCCGCCAGACCTCGTTCGCGGCGCTGGAGGTCATGCCGGAGCTGCCGCAGGACATCGAGGTGGAGATTCGTCCCGAGGACATCGAGATGCAGGTCTACCGCTCCTCCGGCGCGGGCGGCCAGCACATCAACAAGACCTCCTCCGCGGTGCGCCTGATCCACAAGCCCACGGGCATCGTCACCGCCTGCCAGACGCAGCGCTCGCAGTTCCAAAACCGCGACTACGCCATGGAGATGCTGAAGGCCAAGCTGGTGCAGCTCAAATTGCAGCAGCACGCGGAGAAGATCAGCGACCTCAAGGGCGT
>CAMJGU010000092.1 GCA_946405325.1 uncultured Clostridia bacterium
ACGCGCCACCCGCTCTCCGGCGACATGATCGCCTTCATCACCGAGCGCGAGCGCAACGCCAAAAAGGTGCGCGCGACGCTGATGAACAAGATCCTCGCCCAGCAGTTCGACATGGTCGCCTACCTCGTCGACGGCAACTACGGCATCAGCATCGGCGACGCCTCGCGCATCACCAAGGGCAGCATCTTCCCGCTCACGCGCTCCGGCTCGTACCAGCAGTACCTCGACAACCAGGTGGCGCCGGTGCTCCACGGTACGGAGGAATACCGCAAGGCGGCGTTGACCGCGCTTTCTCTGGACATGATCGAGGTGCAGACCCGCATCCGCGAGCCCTACGTCGCCAACATCGCCATCGAGCTGGACGGCGAGGTGTTCCACAAGCGCTTCGATTTCTACCTCGTCGACCCCGAGGCGCGGTTCTACATCGTGCTCAAGAGCGACACCACAGAGCTGCACCGCGAGCAGGCGGCGCGCAACGAGCAGCTGCGCCTCGCGCTGGCGGACGCGCAGCAGGCGAACGTCGCCAAGACCGCGTTCCTCAGCTCCATGTCCCACGAGATCCGCACGCCGATGAACGCCATCATCGGCCTCGACAGCATCGCGCTCAAGGACCCCGACCTGCCCGAGCGCACCCGCGAGCACCTCGAGAAGATCGGCGGCAGCGCGCGGCACCTGCTGGGGCTCATCAACGACATTCTGGATATGTCCCGCATCGAGTCCGGCCGCATGGTTTTGAAGAACGAGGAATTCTCCTTCTCCGGCATGCTCGAGCAGATCAACACCATGATCGGCGGGCAGTGCCAGGACCGCGGGCTGACCTACGACTGCAAGATCTTGAGCCCGGTGAACCAGTACTACATCGGCGACGACATGAAGCTCAAGCAGGTGCTCATCAACATCCTCGGCAACGCGGTGAAGTTCACCCCCGCGCCGGGCACGGTGAGCTTCCACATTGAGCAGACCGCCCGGTTTGAAGATCAGTCCACGCTGCGCTTCACCATCAAGGACACCGGCATCGGCATGGACAAGGAATACCTGCCGAAGATCTTCGATGCCTTCACGCAGGAGGACGCCACCGCCACCAACCAGTACGGCGGCAGCGGCCTCGGCATGGCGATCACCAAGAACATCGTGGAGATGATGAACGGCAGCATCTCCGTGGAATCCGAAAAGGGCGTCGGCTCCACGTTCACCGTGAACGTGACGCTGCGCTCCTCCGAGCGCACCGACAACGGCGCGCACGCCGACATTCACCCGCAGGATATGCGCGTGCTGGTGGTGGACGACGACCCCGTCGCCTGCGAGCACGCGAAGCTGGTGCTCGACGAGATCGGCATCGCGGCGGACACGGCGCTCGGCGGCGCGGAGGCGCTGGACATGGTCCAGCTGCATCATGCGCGGCGCGAGGCGTACAACCTGATCCTCGTCGACCTCAAGATGCCGGAGATGGACGGCGTGGAGCTGACGCGCCGCATCCGCGAGATCATCGGCAGCGAGTCCGCCATCATCATCCTCACCGCCTACAACTGGTCGGACGTGCAGGACGAGGCGATCCTCGCGGGCGTGGACAGCTTCATGACCAAGCCGCTGTTCGCCTCCAACGTGCTCTACGAGTTCAAGCAGGCGATCGAGCGCAAGCGCGCCCGTGCTGGCGAGGGCGCCGCTCCCGCCGATCTGACCGGCCGCCGCATCCTGCTGGCGGAGGACATGATGATCAATGCGGAGATCATGATCGAGCTGCTGGAGATGATGGACATGAGCGTGGAGCACGCCGAAAACGGCAAGATCGCGCTGGACATGTTCGCAGCGAGCCCCGAGGGGCATTACGACGCGGTGCTCATGGACATGCGCATGCCGGAGATGGACGGTCTCACTGCCACGCAGGCGATCCGCGCGCTGGAGCGCCCGGACGCGAAGACAGTGCCCATCATCGCGCTGACCGCCAACGCCTTCGACGAGGACGTGCAGCGCTCCCTGCAAGCGGGCATGAACGCCCACCTGAGCAAGCCCGTGGAGCCGGAGCGGCTCTACGAAACGCTCTCCGAGCTAATCAAAGATTAAGGGCGGGAGGTACTGACGAATCAATGGACAACATAAAGATGGACCCCATGCAAAAGCAGATGCTGGACGACGTGTTCGACGCGTTCCAGATGATCGCCGGCGGCGCGCTGGTCAGTTTGATGCACGCCGAGGCAGGCGTGACCCGCTGGTCGCCGGGCGCGGTGGAGCTGTTCGGCTTGCCGGGGGAATACGTCCCCAACGGCGCGATGGATTGGGGGGATTACGTTCACCCCGAAGACCGGAAACGGTATCTGGACGTCATGGTGCCTCTTGCCGAAGGCAGGCTGCACTCCTATGACCTCACCTATCGCGTGCGGACAAAAACCGGCGAATACTACCATTTTCGCAACGTCGGCTCGGTGCTGCGCAATGAGCAGGGCAAGCCCAGCCTCATCGGCGGCATTCTGCTCAATCAGGGTCTCACCGAGAACACCGACGTCATCACGGTACTGCCAAACAAGTATGCCTTCTTCGACGATCTCAATGACCTGATGGCACGGGACGGCAAGGCGATGGTGCTGCTGCTGGGCGTGAGCAAGCTCTCGCGCATCAACGAAAACCACGGCTACAGCTATGGCAACCGCGTCCTGCAGGAGATGGCGTGGCTCATTCAGGAAACAGTGGGCGAGCGCGGCAAGGTCTACCGCATGGACGCCGCCACGTTCGCCGTCGTGTCCGAGACGCTTGCGCGCGAGGAGCTCGCCGCGGTCTATGACTCCATCCGCCTCAAGCTCCAGCGCGGCATCCGCGTGGAGGGCAACCGCCACAACCTCATCGCCAACGGCGGGCTGATCTCCGTCGGCGGCGCGCGCACCGACCCCGGGACGGTCTACTCCTGCCTGGGCTACGCCTACCGCGAGTCGAAGCTGCACAAGCACGGCGAGCTGGTGGACTTCAACGGCAGCGTCAAGTACGACGTGAACGAGTCGCTGGAGATGGTGGGCGTCATCCGCGACTGCATCGTGGACGGCTGCAAGGGCTTTTTGCTGGACTATCAGCCGGTGGTGGACACGCTCACCGGCAAGATCCTCGGCGTGGAGGCGCTGGTGCGCTGGGAGGGCGAGCCCTACGGCGAGGTGGAGCCGATGGAGTTCCTGCCGATCCTCGAAAACGACTTCGTGTTTGAGGAGCTGGGCAGCTGGATCCTGCGCACCGCCATGACCGACGGGCGGAAGTTTTTGGAAAAATCGCCGGACTTCCAGCTCGGCGTCAACATCTCCGCCTCGCAGGTGGAGGACGAGTACTTCATCGACAGCGTGACCGAGCTGCTGGAGGAGACGGGCTTCCCCGCCAAGAACCTCAGTCTGGAGATCACCAAGGGCTGCCGCCTGTTGGACTTCGACCGGCTGCACAGCGTCGCGGAGGCGCTGCACAAGCTTGGCATCCGCGTGGGCGTGGACGACTTCGGCACGGGCTTCGAGTCCATCGGCTTCTTGAAGCGCTTCGCCGCCGACTACATCAAGTTCGACCGCGAGCTGGTGCGCGACATCGAAACCGACGCCGCCGACCGCGAGACCATGCTCCACCTTGCCGAATGCGCCGCGGCGCGCGGCACGACGGTCATCGCCAAGGGCGTCGAGACCGCGGGCATGCGCGACATTCTCAAATCCTGCCGCATCGGCAGCGCGCAGGGCAACTTGTATTCCAAGCCCATGAGCTTTTCGGGCATCATGGACGAGTTCTTTTCGTAACGCACTTTCCGGAAAAAGGGGATAAGAAATATGGCAAACGAGAAAGAGATCATTCAACGCAAGCGCACGGTTCTCGTCGTCGAGGACAACGAAATGAACCGCGAGATCCTCTGCGAGCTGCTCTCGGACGAGTACGAGACGCTGGAGGCGGAGGACGGCAACGTCGGGCTTGAGCAGCTCGACGCCCACAGCGGCGAGATCGCGCTGGTGCTGCTCGACGTGTACATGCCCAACTGCGACGGCTTTGAATTCCTCGAGCGCAAGCGTCAGGACCCGCGCTTCGACACGGTGCCGGTCATCATGATGACCGCGAGCAACACCGTCGACGATGAGATCCGCTGCCTCGAGCTGGGCGCGAGCGACTTCATCACCAAGCCCTACAACGTCGAGGTGATGAAAAACCGTATGAAGAGCCTGATCCGTCTGCGCGAATCCAGCACCATGCTGGGCAGACTGGAAACCGACAGCCTGACGGGCCTGTACAGCAAGGAATTCTTCTACCACACCCTCGAGGAAGTGCTGCGCGCCAACCCCGACGAGCACTACGACATCGTGTGCAGCGACGTGCAGAACTTCCGCACCCTCAACGACCGCTACGGCACCGCCCAGTGCGACAGCTTCCTGCGCGCCGTGGCGGACGACCTGAACGAGCGCATCCCCGGTC
Organism: uncultured Clostridia bacterium; assembly: GCA_946405325.1. The sequence goes on from CAMJGU010000092.1 coordinate 4,417, forward strand.
TGCTCTTTGGCGGACGCATCGGCGCGGACGTGTACGCGTTCCTGCTCCACCACTATGAGGGCAGCTGGAGCGGCATCCTCACCCCGGAGGGCGAGGAGACGCGCTACGCCAAGTTCGTCGTCAAGTACGGCATCTTCGCCAACATCGATAACAGCCTCTCCCCCGCCGCGATCTGCGACCGCGCGACGCTGGCGCTGGGCAAGATCAAGAAGAAATTCGGCGTGCGCGTGGCGTGGT
>CAMJGU010000093.1 GCA_946405325.1 uncultured Clostridia bacterium
CCGCCCTGAACGCATTGGGTACCGATACCCTCCATGGTGGTTTCCTCCGAATCATCAAGATAGTACGATTATAGAACCTTTTTCCATTGTTTGCAATATTTTTCGATTCCTGCTGAAAAAAGTGATTTACTTATTCAGGATTTGTGTTATACTGTGAGTCTGTAAGAAAATGAGTGAGTATGGATCCTTGCTCAGGCAGGTGAAGGTTCATTGTATTTCGGCAGCGTCCGCTTCTTTAAGAATTTAATCTTTTTGACCGTATGCATCCTGATCATCGTTCCCACGGTCCTGGCGTTCAAGTTCCACCATGACGCCGTCGCCGCGCAAAGCAACATGATCGCGGATGATTCCCCTGTCCACGGTTCTCCCGAAACGGTATTTGAGCCGGACGGTACGGACGACGCCTTGCCGGAAACGCCGGAAGTGGCTGCCGAGGCGGAAGACACCCTGCTCTCAGCCGACGCCCCCGCCTATCAGTCCCTCTACGAGGACTTCTATGCGCCCCAGCCCTACGGCGCCACACAGCGCGTGGAAAACACGGCCTACCTCACCTTTGACGACGGCCCATCCGCGCGAACGGATGAGATTTTGGACATTCTTGCGGAAAAGGACGTCAAGGCGACGTTTTTCGTGATCGGGCATGAGGACGAAGCGGATCTGGCGCGCATGCGGCGCATTGTCGAAGAGGGTCACACCATCGGCATGCACTCCTATACGCACGACTATTCCAAAGTATATGCCTCGGTGGAGAGCTTTCTCGATGATTTTTACCGCATCTTCAAGCAGATTCAGGAGGCCACCGGCACCACGCCCACTGCCTTCCGCTTCCCCGGGGGCAGCATCAATGGCTACGACGGCGGCTTTTACCAGGAGATCCTATCCGAAATGATCCGACGCGGCTTTGTGCCATACGACTGGAACCTCTCGAGCGAGGACGCCGCCACCGGACGCATTTTGCCGGTGAACACGCTGGTCAACAACGTGGTGCGGAACGCCGACGGCAAGGTGCGCTGCTTCATCCTGTTCCATGACAACGCGGACAAGGTGACCTCCGCGCAGGCGGTCGGCCCGGTGATCGACCGGCTGCGGGAGATGGGCTTCACCCTCGCTGCCATTACGCCCGGCACACTCCCGGTGCTTTACAGCTACCCAAAATAAAGAGAAACATACATTGAAATACAACGGAAAGAGGAAAGTGAAATGAGCAAAAAGGACAATTTCAGCCAGGCGATGTTTGAGATGTTCGGTCTGGGCAAATCCCCTCAGGAAGGCGAAGACGCCTTGGATGAGATCGGCGCACTTGAGCAGCTCCAAAACCTGAACTACGATTCCGAAAAGGCTGAAAAAACAGAGGAACCCGCACAGAAGAAAGGTCAGACACCCTCTGTGGTCGAGGAGACCGCAGAGCCCGTCAAGGAGGAGAAAATGGAAGAAGAAACCACCAGCTTTGCCGAACCCACGCCCGCAGCAACCGTCGCTGCTCCCGCGCCCCAGGCCAAGGCGCGCCGCACCAACTGCACCTACTTCGCCGAAGGCTCCAGCATGGAAGGTACGCTCAACTGCGACAGCGACGTGGAGATCTGCGGCGATTTCAAGGGCTCCATCACCGCCGCCGGCAAGGTCACGATCCACGCCAACACCACCAGCGATATCGAATCGATCGAGCTCGTGCTGGTCGGCTGCACCCTCAACGGCGACTCCAACGTCAGCGGCGACGTGATGATCGACAGCAAGTCCACGATCACCGGCAACATCAACTCCGGCAACCTGACCTGCTCCGGCGTCATTCACGGCAACCTCAACGTCTCCGGCAACATCACGCTGACCGAGAACGCGCAGGTCATCGGCGATATCCATACCGGCACGCTGGCGATGTCCCGCGGCGCAAAGATCTCCGGTAAGATCGATATGGGCGGCTTCTAAAGCAAGAAAACAAAATCAGCAAAAAAGAAGAGCGGCATCGCCGCTCTTCTTTTTGCCTTTTACGGGATCACCGGCGTCCAGTAGTTCTGGCCGTAGAGATCCGTGAAGCGATACATGGCGCTCACGCGGTCGGCGTGGAGGTACGCATCGCCGATCTCGGCGTCTGCATGATACGTCCACGGCTCGCCGAACAGATAGCTGTTCTCGTACTTGCCCGCATAGGTGTAATAGTCGCAGACGAAGTCGATCTCGTCGCCCTCGGTCAGCTCCGAAACGCTTTTGGCGACCGTCTCGGTCTCGCCACCGGTGTAGACGCTGCGCGCGCCCGCGATATAGCCGTAGGGGTTCTCCGTGTCGAACACCAGCAGCAGCTCCGAACGCTCGCCGTTCACAAGACACGGCACATAGCCGGTGATGGTGTAGTCGTCGCCGTCTTCCACGGTGCCGATGTAGTAGTACGGTATCACCTGTCCGTCGATGGACAGCCAGGTGCCCGCGTAGTCCCCCACCAGCGCGCCGTCCTCTGTAAAGCTGAACTGATTGTCAAGGCCGAGATCAATATAGCCCGCGCCGTCATCGTAGTAGACGCTCAGCGCCAGATCGTTGACCAGCCCCCACTGCTCCTCGCTCAGCGAGATCGTGGGCTGCTCGCCCAGCCAGACGAGCTGCGAGGAGTCGAACTGATTCTCCGTGAGATACGCCACCGTGTCGTCTGAGGCAAGGTCGAGGGAACGGCCAAAGCCGGACGAGCTCGCCAGCAGCTCCATCAGCACCTGGGACACCAGCTCGCCGCTCGCGACACTGCTGCCGCCGGAGGACGCCGCCGCGCCGAGCAGCGCGCCCAGCGGGTTGGAGGATAAGCTCGAAACATTGCTCGACACCGCCTGGCCCGCCGCGCCCATGCTCGCGAACTGTTCGATGCAGCGGGTGTACTCGTCGTCGAGGCCGATAGCGCCGTACTGCTGCGCCGCGGTCTTGACCTTGCCGGTCTTCTGATACGGGAAGTAGATGGAAAGGCCGTAGGCGTTGGTGACGGTGGACGAGGTCTTGTTGTACTTCACCGCGCCGAGCAGCGCGTCGTTCATCGCCTTTGCCTCGTCGGTGCCGATGTTGGCGGCGAGGTGGACGAGATCGACCTGGTCGATCTTGCTGGACGCCGCAAACTCCCGCGTGCTGCTGCGCGCACCGGAGACGGTCTTGTAGCCCTTGCCCTGCACCAGCTCGGAGGTGTCCACCGCGAAGTCGCGGAAGGTCTCCGGCACGGTGGCGGAGAGCTCCGCGAGGTCGACCACCGAGAGCGTGGTATCCTGTCCCCTGCACTTCTGGGCGCAGACGCTCACAAAGTCGTCCACGATGTTTTTGCCGATCTCGATGGTGGGCATGGAGGTGTTCTTGGACAGCTCCGTGAGCCAGTTGGTATAGTACCAGCCGACGCCCGGCTCCGTCTCCTCGGAGGCGATGAGGTAGTCGGCATAGTTCGAGAGCATCAGCGCGTTTTCCAGCGTCGCCATCAGGCAGGCGTCAAAGCCGATGAAGTCGAACTTCGTGTTCGCGTCGGTGAGCGCCTTGTTGATGCCGCTGAGGCTCATGGACCCGGCACTTTTGTTCTTCTCGTCGTAGCCGTAGCCGGAGAGCGAGCCGCCGCCGTGATCCCAGAAGATAAGATCCATGCGGTTCGCGGGATAGTGCTTGGCGCAGTAGTCGATGAAGCGCGTGAGGTTCGCGGGATCGGTCATCGCCGCCGTCCCCATGTTCTTCTCGAGGAGCCTCAAGCCGCCGCTCTCCACCTTGTAGATCTGGTTGACGCTGCTCGAGACGACGTTGTTCTGCCACTGCCGACACCCGCCGGTGTAGACGATGACGTTCACCTTGTCGCTCAGCGTCGCCGCCGACATCTCGGTGAGGTCGGCGGTACCCATCTTGTACTTGGATTCCAGATCCGTGCCGCAGAGATAGACCATGATGGTCACGGTGTCCTTGCCGCTGCCGAGGATGCTTGTGTACTTCTCCCGCGCGCCGGGGGCGACGGTGGTGTTGAGCCGTCCCACGTTGCTGCCCGCCGTCCAGCCGGTGGATACGCCGCCGAAGCTGCTCGTCAGCAGGCTGCCGAGGCTCCCCGCCGCGGACGAGCCGGTGAACTGCTGCACGATCTCCTGCGGCACGGCGCTGCCGCTGCTGCCGCTCTGGCTCGAGCCGCCGCCCAGCAGTCCGCCGAGGCCCGCGCCTCCGCCGCCGAGCAGCAAAACCGCCAGAAGAATGATGGTCGTCAGCGGGCTTTTCTTCTTGCTGCCGCGGTCTCCGCCGCTGTTCGAGCCGCCGGTTGGGCGTCCTCCGCTCCCGACCGGGCCGGTGCCGAGGCCATCGCCCCGCTTATACACGCCCTGCCCCTGCCCGACGATGTGCTGCTGCCTGCCTCTCGGCCTGTTGTCGTCCATGGCTTGTTCCTCCACTTCACAATCTTGCGGTTATTTTACCACGTTTCGACGCAGAAATCAATTTGCGCCGCATCTTTATAAAATCTTGACAAGTATCAACGCGATTGATAAACTGATTCTAAATATGTAATACAAGCAGGAGGAGCTGTGCCATGAAAAACCGCATCCGCAACTTCTTCTTCGGCAAGCCGCTCAAGGATTCC
>CAMJGU010000094.1 GCA_946405325.1 uncultured Clostridia bacterium
CGCGGCTGCCCAGCACAAGGCTGTCCGGGTGCGACTCCGCCTCGGCGCAGACGCGCAGGGCGTCGCGCGTCCTGTGCTGCCCGTCCGCGTCCACCGTGACGACGGTATAGGGCGCGTCAAAGTGCGCCGCGATGTAATGCAGCCCCGTTTTGAGCGCCGCGCCCTTGCCGCGGTTGCGGGGGTGCGTCAGCACCTCCGCCCAGCGCGCCGCCTCGCGGAACACGTCCGCGCTGTCCGCGCCGCTGCCGTCGTTGACAACGATAACCGCAAAGTCTTCGCGCTCCAGCTCCTCCGCCAAGGCAACAAGCCGTTCGTCCGGCTCGTAGGCGGGGATCAGCGCGATGCGTTTTGTATTCATTTCGATATTCACCTCTTTGATCAGGGGCTTCCCCCTGTGTTCAGCGTAAGCATAGCAGGCAAATATCAGAACAGGATTAGAAAAGAGAAAACAAATTGTGAACACAAAAGCGGCGCTCCGACGAGCGCCGCAAGTTTCCGTTATTTGTACTTCCGAATGGTCGTCGCGACATTGATCAGGTGATCCGCCACGCGCTCCGCGTCGGAGGAAAGCTCCAGATACTGCGCGCCGGCATTCGGCGTGCAGACGCCGTCCGTCAGACGCCGGACGTGGTTGTCCGCCATGCGCGCGGTAAATGCGTCCACTTGATCCTCCACTTCATCGGCAAGAGAAAGCTCCTTTAAGTCTGATTGGTCGTAGGCTTTGACGACATGTTGGAACAGCGACTCCACAAGCCCCTTGAGCGTACCGATCTCCGCGACCGCCTCCGCCGAGAAATGATCGTTTGCGTCACGGAGGCTGTCGGCGTATTCGACGATGTTCTCCGCGTAATCGCCGACGCGCTCCAAATCCGCGATGGAGCGGAAGGTGGAGGTCAGGTACAGGCGGTCGCGGCGGGCGAGCCGCTTGTCCGACAGCTTGACGGCGTAGCGCACCAGCTCTTTGTTCAGATAATTCAACTCTTCCTCGTTGCCGCGAAACTCCTCGATCGCCGCGTAATCCAGCGAGCAGATCATATCCAGCGCAAGGGAGAAGTTGCGCATGGCGATGTCCGCCATATTCTCGATCTCGCGCTTGAGCTGCCCGACGGCGATCGCCGGCGTGCGGAGCATATGCTCGTCCAGATAGTAGAGCCGCGGCTCGTTTCCGGTGCGGCGCGGCTCCTTCGGCTCGGGGAACAGCCGTTCCACATATCGCACCAGAAGGTCGGTCAGCGGCAGCACCAGCACGACGGTGAGCACGTTGAACACCGTGTGGAACATGGCGAGCTGCGTCTGCGGCGCGCCGGGGAACGCGGCGGCAAACAGCGCGCCCATGCTCAGCGCGCCCGCCGTGGCGAGCCGGATCCCCGCCGCGAGGAGCAGGAACAGCACAACGCCCAGCACGTTGAAGGTCAGATGGATCATCGCCGTGCGCTTCGCGTTCAGCGAGCTGGAAAAGCCCGCGAGGATGGCGACGACGCAGGAGCCGATGTTGGAGCCCATCGTCAGGAAAATGCCCTGATCCAGGGTGATAAGCCCCGAAACCACCATGGTGATGGCGATGGAGGTCATGACGGAGGAGCTTTGGATGATCGCCGTCAGCATCGTGCCCAGCGCCACCAGCAAAAGCGCGTTGTCAATGCGGGCGAGAAAAGCGATGACGGCGTCCTGCTGCGCGAAGGACTCCATCGCCCCGCTCATGATGCCAAGCCCCACGAACAGCATTCCGAAGCCGGTGAGGATGCCGCCCAGCGTTTTCCACCTCTGCGTCTTGCCGAACATGCCGAGGAACGCGCCAACCCCCGCGAGAGCGGAGAACAGCACCGTGGTGGATATCGCGCTTTTGCCGAACATGCCCAGCGCCACGATCTGGCCGGTGATGGTCGTACCGATGTTCGCGCCGTAGATGACGGTCGCCGCCTGCCGCAATGAAAGGATGCCCGCGTTGACGAAACCGATCACCATGACCGTCGTCGCGCCGGAGCTTTGGATGGCGGCGGTGCCGAGCGCGCCGATCCCGACGCCCAACAGGCGGCTGCCAGACGCCTTGGCAAACAGCTCCTTGAGTTTGCTGCTGCCCGCCGCCTCCAGATTGGAACTCATCGTGGAGCAGGCGACGAGGAACACGCCGATGCCCGCGAGCAGCGTCAGCACCGCTGACAAAATGGATACCTGGTTCATTTGTACCTCCGCGAGAAAGCGAACCCTCTCCGCATACGCGGAAGAAAAGAGGGCTCGCTTTTTCAATGATACTTGAGAGGGAATTCCGGTTCAATCCACTTCTTTATCAGAACTGATGATCTCAAGGCTGGCCGCGCTTTTCCCGTGTTTCATATCCGATCGCTCCTTTCTGCTTTGCGGCCGTATTTTACCCTATATAGATTAAAGGAGCATTAAAGCGAATCACTTTTTCCCGGCAGTGTAAAGAAAAACGTGCTCCCCTGTCCCGGCGCGCTTTGCACAGACACCGTGCCGCCGTGGGCGGTCACGATGTATCGCACCATCGGCAGGCCCAGCCCGACGCCGTTCTCGCCGCCGCTGCGGGAAGAGTCCGCTTGATAGAAGCGATCCCATATCCGCGGCAGCGCCTCCGGCGCGATACCGACGCCGTCGTCCGCGACGATGCCTGTGATGATATTGCCGCCGCCGCGCAGCGTCAGCGTGAGCGTGCCGCCGCGCTTGCCGTATTTGACGCCGTTTTCCATCAGATTGAGCAGCATCCGCATCAGCATGGTCTCGTCGCCTATCAGAGTAAGCCCCGGCTCGATCTCCGTCCGCACCGTGATCTCTTTGTCACGGGCAGTCTCCTCGATTTGCACCGCCACCAACTCGGCAAGCTCGCTGAGATCCAGCTCCTCCCGGTGCAGCGTCTCACGTCCCGTTCCGGCGCGCGAGAGCGTCAATAGCTGTCCCGTCAGCGAGGACATCCGCTTTGCCTGTTCCAGCACGCTCCCCAGCGCGTCTCTGGCCTCATCCAAAGTCTCGGCGTGTTCCAGCGCATATTCGCACTGGGATATCACCACCGAAACCGGCGTGCGCAATTCGTGGGAGACGTCTGAGGTGAACTGCCGCTCCCGCTCAAAGGATGCCTGCAGCCGTTCCAGCATGGAATCGAAGGTATGCGCCAGACGGTACACCTCGTCGTCGCCGTCGCCGAGGGCGATGCGGCGGCTGAGGTCGTCCCCATCCGCGATCTGTTCCGCCGAGGCCGTGATCCGCGCGATGGGGCGGAACGCGTGGGCCACCAGCAGGTAACCGATCAGGGCCGAGAGCAGCACAATGGCGGGCAGCGCCACGACGGCAAGGCGGATCATCGTCGCAAATGCGCCGCCCTCCGTGGCTGGCATGGCCCCGCGCACCCAGACCCGTGTGTGCTTAGATATGCTCCCGAACTCGTCATAGACGAGCCAATCTCCATTTTCACCGGCCTCGCTGCGAATCCCCGCGCCGCTCAGCGCAAGGCTGTCGTCAAAGCCCTTTGGCAGTCTGCCGTAGATCCGATTGCCGTCAGCGCTGTATACGGCAAGATAAACGCCGCGCGAATAGGAGTCAAAGTCCGCGGCATCCAGCTTGCCGTCGTCCCATTCCAGCTCATCAAAGCTCTCCGCCACTGTTCGCGTCAGTGTGTTCCGTGCGCCCAGCAGCTCGATGTGCCCGCCCGCCGCTATGAGGAAGGTCAGCACCGCCGCCACCAACAGCACCATCATCAGCGTGAACCAAAGCGTCACGCGCAGCTTGATCGACAGCCGTTTCATGTCTCTGCCCTCAAAACGTATCCCGCGCCGCGGATAGTATGGATCAACTTGGGCGTGTGACCGTCGTCCAGCTTTTTCCTCAAATAACGGATATAGACGTCCACCACGTTGGAACCGCCCTCGTAGTCATAGCTCCAAATGTGCTGACCGATGCGCTCGCGGGACAGCACAGTTCCCGTGTGGCGTATCATGTACTCCAAAATGTCAAACTCCCGCCCGGTCAGCGTGATCGGTATACCTCCACGCTTCACGCTCCGCGCCTTGCAGTCCACGACGAGGTCAACCACGGTGAACACATCCGACGCTCCTTGCGCCCCGTGGCGCATCATGACGCGGACGCGGGCCATTAGCTCCTCAAAGGCGAAGGGCTTGACGAGGTAGTCATCCGCCCCCGCGTCCAGCCCGTTCACGCGATCCATGACCGTGTCCTTTGCCGTCAGCAGCAGCACGGGCGTGTGGCAGCCGGAGGCGCGCAGCGTCCGCAGCACCTCCAGACCGTCCATTCCGGGCAGCATGATATCCAAAATAATGCCGTCATACTCGGCGCAGCGCGCAAAATCCAGTGCGTCCGGCCCGGTGAAACAGCTGTCCACGCTATAATGCGCAAGAGAAAGCTTACCGGAGATGAGTTCATTGAGCTTCGGCTCGTCCTCAACCACCAACACGCGCATACGGATCCCTCCCGATTTGCTTTTTATTCGATTTAG
>CAMJGU010000095.1 GCA_946405325.1 uncultured Clostridia bacterium
GGGACTGCGGGTGCTGGTGGGGCGCAACAACGCCCAGAACGACCAGCTGACGCTCAAGAAGGCGGACAAGCGGGATATCTGGCTCCACGCCCAGAAGATCCACGGCTCCCATGTGATCCTCTGCACCAACGGCGCCGAGGCGGATGAGCAGAGCCTCACCGAGGCGGCGGCGCTCGCGGCATATTTCTCGCAGGCGCGTGAGAGCGGCAACGTGCCCGTGGACTACACGCCGGTAAAGTGCGTCAAAAAGCCCGCCGGGGCGCGTCCGGGGTTTGTGATCTACGAGACGTATCGCACGATGTACGTCACGCCGGAGGAATTGGGCACAAAAAAAGGACTGCCGTAAGGCAGTCCTTTTTTTGATGTCTTAGATCGCGCGGGTAACTTTGCCCGAACGGAGACAGCGGGTACAAACATATACATGGCGGGGCGTACCATCGACGATCGCCTTGACGCGCTTGACGTTGGGCTTCCATGCGCGATTGGAACGGCGGTGGGAGTGGGAGACCTGAATACCAAAGGTCACGCCCTTGTCGCAAAATTCGCACTTTGCCATCCGTTGCACCTCCTTGCTGTAATCAAATCAAGGCATGTTTGGGATAATCCCCAGAACAAGCAGTTGATATAATAACAGATGCCCACACAAAATGCAAGAGTAAATTGCAAAAAAATCAAAAATTTTTCATCTTGCGCCAAGCGGGGATTTCTCCGTGTTTTGCTTGTAAAAAATGGGAAAGAAGATTATAATATCAGCATAAAGATAAATTGGAGGATCATGCGATGCTGACCAAACGAAGCGTCAAGGTCAAGGACCTTGTTGAAAGATTCCAGATGGAGGTCGTCTGCAAGAGCCCGGATTACGACACCAAGGTGCTGACCATCACGGACGTCAACCGTCCGGGTCTCCAGTTTGCGGGCTTTTTTGACTACTTCGACCCCGAGCGCCTGCAGATCATCGGCAAGTCCGAGGTGGAGTATCTGCGCGGCTTTTCGTCGGACGAGCGCCGCAAGCGCTTCGGCAACCTCTTTACCTATGATATCCCCGCCTTCATCATCTCCCGGAGCCTCGACGTGTTCCCTGAGTGCGTGGAGATGGCGGAGCACTACGGCTGCACGGTGCTGCGCACCAAGCTCACCGCGGTGGAGTTCACCAGCCTTGCCATCGACTACCTCAACCACGCGCTCGCGCCGATGATCACGCGCCACGGCGTGCTGCTGGACGTCTACGGCGAGGGCGTGCTCATCATGGGCGATTCCGGCATCGGCAAGAGCGAGACCGCCATCGAGCTCATCAAGCGCGGACATCGCCTGGTTGCGGATGACGCGGTGGAGATCCGCCGCATCGGCAACTCGCTCATCGGCTCCGCGCCGGAGCTGATCCGCGACTATCTGGAGGTGCGCGGCGTCGGCGTCATCGACATCCAGAAGATCTTCGGCATGGGCGCGGTGCAGGAGAGCACCCAGCTCGACCTCGTCATCAAGTTCGAGGAGTGGACGGACGGCTACGTCTACGACCGCCTCGGCCTCGACGACGACTATATGCAGATCCTCGACGTCTCCGTGCCCTGCGTGACGATCCCCGTCCGCGCGGGCCGCAACCTCGCCGGTATCGCGGAGATCGCGGCGATGAACAACCGCCAGAAGAAATATGGCTTCAACTCCGCACAGGAGTTTGTCGCCAAGATCGACTCGCAGGTCGACGCCAATTCCATCAAATAAGGAGCAATGCCCATGTCGTGGGAGACCACTCTTGACCAAAAGATAACCGACTACCTTCCCAATCTGAAATGGCTCCGGGACGAACCGCTCGCCAAGCACACGTCGTTTCGCATCGGCGGGCCGGCGAAGCGCATGGCGTTCCCGAAAACCGCCGAGGAGCTGATCGTGCTCGACGGCTTTGCGCGGGAGCTGGACGTGCGCACGATCCTGCTCGGCAACGGCACCAATGTGCTGCTTCCCGACGAGGGGATCGACGCTGTTGTGATCGCCACAGGCGAGATGGCGCACATCGAGCGCGACGGCGATGTTCTGACCGCGGACGCGGGCGTGTCGCTCGCGCGGCTCGCGACGTTCGCGTGGCAGGAGGGGCTGACGGGACTGGAGTTTGCCCACGGCATCCCCGGAAGTCTCGGCGGCGGCGTGGTGATGAACGCGGGCGCGTACGACGGCGCGCTCTCCGACGTGCTGAGCGAGGTCACGGCGCTGTTTCCCGACGGTGTGCGGACGATTGGCGTGGAGGATTTGCGGTTTTATTACCGCCACAGCCTGTTCACCGAGGAGCCCGACGCCGTGGTGCTCCGCGCGAAGGTGCAGCTAAAAGCGGGGGATAAGGACGCCGTCAAAGCCCGCATGGACGAGCTGATGGTGAAGCGCAGGGCGTCCCAGCCGCTGGAGTACCCCAGCGCGGGCAGCACGTTCAAGCGCCCGACGGGCTACTTTGCGGGGCGGCTCATCGAGGACGCAGGGCTCAAGGGCGCGAGTGTCGGCGGTGCGCAGGTGTCCCCGAAGCACGCGGGCTTTGTCATCAACACCGGCGGCGCCACCTGTGCCGACGTGCTGGGGCTGATCGAGAAGATACAAAAGACGGTCTATGATGCCGCGGGCGTCATGCTGGAGCCGGAGGTTCGCATCATCCGGTAGGCGGGGGAGATCACATGGAACTTTTACTCATCACCGGACTTAGCGGCGCGGGCAAGAGCCGCGCGGCGAAGTACCTGGAGGACATCGGCTACTACACCGTGGACAACGTGCCGGCGGCGCTCATCTACCAGTTCGCGGGATTTTGCGCGGGCAGCGGGGCGCGCTTTGAGAAGGTCGCCTTCGTCAGCGACATCCGCGGCGGCAGCGAGGGGTTTCCGTCCATTCTGGAGACCATCGACCGCCTGCACGCGATGGGGGTCAAGTGTCAGCTGCTGTTCCTCGGCGCGAGCCGGGAGACGATCATCGGCCGCTACAAGGAGACGCGCCGCCTGCACCCACTTCAGCACGGCAACGACACCATCGAGGACGCGGCGAAGCGGGAGGAGGAGCTGATGCTCCCGCTGCGCGAGCGCGCGGACTTCGTTATCGACACGACGCAGATGCCCGCCTCCAAGCTACGCAGTGAGCTCTACAGCCTGTTCGGCGACCACAGCAAATCCGCCGAGCTGACGGTCAGCGTGGTGTCCTTCGGGTTCAAGCACGGCATCCCGCCGGAGGCGGATCTGGTGTTCGACGTGCGCTTCATGCCGAATCCGTTCTACATACCGGAGCTGCGGGAAAAGACCGGCATCGACTCCCAGGTGAGGGACTACGTGTTCTCCTTCGACCAGACCATGGAATTCCTCGAGAAGCTGGAGGACATGTTCCGTTTCCTGCTGCCGCGCTACAGCGCCGAAGGCAAGACCATGCTGGTCGTTGCCATCGGCTGCACCGGCGGTCGCCACCGCAGCGTCGCCATCGCGCGGGAGCTTGCCGAGCGCATCGGCAAGCTGGGCTATCCCACCACGGAGAACCATAGGGATATGACGCGGCGCGATATGACACATGGATAAAACGGCTTTGCCGTTTTATCCATGTGAGAAGGCAGGCTTTACTATGTCTTTTTCCGGAGAAGTGAAAAAAGAACTGTGCCGCGCGCCGCTGCGGGAGAAGGGCTGCGCGCTCTCGGAGAGCTGCGGCGTGCTGCTGTACGCCGGGGCGTTTTCCTCCGGAGAGGCGCGCATCGTCACCGAGAGCGAGGAGTTTTCCCAGCGGCTGCCCAAGCTTTTCCAAAAGGCGTTCGGCGTCAAATTCGACGTGCTTCCGGAGGAAAACGCCCCCGGAAAGCGGATTTTCCGCATCACCGACGAGAAAAAGCTGCAAACCATCTGGCAGGCGCTGGGCTACGATATGTCTCAGCACTTCGCGCTGCACCTGAACTTCGGCTTGCTGGAGGAGGACGACTGCCGCGCGGCGTACCTGCGCGGGGCGTTTCTCGCCGGCGGCAGCGTCACCGACCCGCACAAGCGCTACCATCTGGAGTTCTCCACCGCGCACCTGCAAGTCGGGCGGGAGACCGAGGCGCTGCTGCGGGACGTGGGCTTTGAGCCGAAAAACGTCCTGCGCGGCGGCAATACCGTTACTTATTTTAAGAACAGCACCAACATCGAGGATCTGCTCACGCTGCTCGGCGCGCCGTCGGCGGCGATGGAGATCATGTCCGCCAAGGTGGAGAAGTCCATGCGCAACACCGTCAACCGGCGCGTGAACTGCGACGCGGCGAACCTGGAGAAGACCGTCACGGCGTCGAGCGCACAGGTGGAGGCGCTGACGCGGCTCACCGACGCGGGTATCCTCAAGACGCTCTCGCCGGAATTGCAGGAGGTGGCGGTGGCGCGGCTTTTACAGCCGGAGCTGTCGCTTGCCGAGCTGGCGGAGACCTTCGACCCGCCGCTGACCAAGTCCGGACTCAATCACCGCATGAG
>CAMJGU010000096.1 GCA_946405325.1 uncultured Clostridia bacterium
AGAATATCCAAAGTTTTGAGCATGTTGCACAGCGTCGCCGCCGCCTGCTCGCGGGTGACGGGCGCGTGGGGGTCGATGCTGTCGAGCGACGCGTAGAGCATGTTGCCGTCGTAGCCGATCAGGACGCTCGCCTCGGTGCGCGCCCACGCGGCAAGACCGTCATAGGCCGCGAGATCGTCCTCGGTCAGCGCCAGCGCGTAGTCGTCGGCGTGGAAGTTGAGGAAGCGCGCGAGACGGCCCATGACCGCGATGAACTGCTCCTGCGTCAGCGTGCCGTTGGGGTCAAAGTACCGGGGGCTGACGCCGTTCATGAAGCCGAGGTAGGTGATGGCGCTGACGTCGCCGCTGTACCAGCGGTCGGCAGACACGTCGGCAAAGCGGCCGGTGTTCTGACCGGTGACGTTCAGCGCCTGCGCCAGCAGCGCGGCGAGCTCCGCGCGCGTCAGCGCGGCGTCGGGGCGGAAGTGCCCCTTGCCGTCGCCGGCGAGGATGCCGTAGACGCCCATCGTGTCGATCTGCGTGGGGTAAGCGCTGTCCGCGAGGTCGGTGAAGCGGCGGTCGGCATAGGAGATGCCGAGACGCTTCGCGGTGTCCGCTGTGTCAAGCTCCGAGGCCGCGCCGTCTGCTTCGCAGTGCAGTACCATCTCCGGCGGGAGCGCGGAGAACAACTCGCTGAGCGCGTCCGTCCCGCGCGAGCGCGCGAGATCGACGTAGAACAGACAGCCGTTGAGCGTGAAGAACAGGAATTCGCCGGACTTCGGCTGCTCCGTCGTCAGCAGCGCCGCCACGTCCGCGGCGAGCGCGTCGTCGACGAGCAGCGTCGGGATCACGCCGATGCGGTCGGTGGTGTTGCCGTCGGAGCAGTAGAAGCGGTAGGCGGTGACCTTGAGGGAGTCGCCGTCGAACAGATCGGGATACTTTTCCTTGTCCAGCACGAGCTGCGCCGTGCCCTTGCCGTAGGTGCGCGAGCCGACGACGATGCCCGCGTCCTGCGCGCGGATGCCGCCGGAGAGGATCTCGGACGCGCTGGCGGTGTAGCCGTTGACCAGAACGATCGCGGGCTTGTCGGTCGCCTGCTCCGCGAGGAACAGCGTGTAAAACGAGCTGCCGTCGTTGAGCCGGTAGTAGAGCTTGGGCCCGGCGCCGGTGAAGTCGCCCAGCGCGCCCACCGCCGCGTCGGCAAGCCCGCCGAGGTTGCTGCGCAGGTCGATGACCCAGTGATCCACGGCGTCGCTGTTCGCCGAAATGCCCTCGCTGAAGTACGATTCCGTTTGCGAGCCGAAGCTGTTGCAGTCGATGGTGCCGACGCCGTTTGCCGCCGAGATAGTCGTGTTGTGTACTTCGACGGTGCGGCGCTCCAGCCGGTAGTCCTGCACCGTGCCGTCGGGGTGGCGGACGGTGACGGTGACGTAGGTGCCCGCCTCGCCGATGATCAGATTGCGGTGCTGTTCTCCGGCGGGGGCACAGCTGACGCCCTCGATGGCGATGATGTAGTCGTCGAGCTGCAATCCGGCGTCCTTCGCGTCGCCGCCGTCGAGCAGCATGGTGATGCGGATGCCGTTCGCCGTGTACTCGATGCCAGCGCCGATGCCGGTGACGGTGGATTCCCTCTCCACCCCGGCGCTGAATTCCTCGTAATCGACGGCGCTCATGTAGTAGGTGTACGGATCGCCGACGGCGGCAAACAGCTCGTCGAGCGTTTTCGCCTCATACGCCGCGGCGGGCAGCGGGTCGACGTAGTTTTCCTCCAATAGCCGGAGGGCGTCCTCCACGGACAGGGCGCTGACGGACGTCAGGCACAGCGTGAGGGCGCAAAGCACGGCGCAGAGCCGGCGGGTGATTCGTTTCATGTTCCTTCTCCTTGCATCGGTTTTCCAATCCAGTGGACATTATAAAACCAAAGACCGCAAAATGCAAAGTCAATTATTGTATTTTGCCTTTTTTTGGACTATACTGATAAAAAATTTGTCCGGAGGACACTATGGAACAGCAAATCGGCACGCTATACATCGTCGCCACGCCCATCGGCAATTCCCGGGATATGAGCGAGCGCGGCAGGGAGATCCTCGAGACGGTGGACATCATCGCGGCGGAGGATACCCGCCGCAGCGTCGTCCTGCTCAACAAGCTGGGCATCCGCAACGACCTCTCCGCCAACCACAAGTTCAACGAGCACGGCAAGGCGAAGTGGTTTTTATCCCAACTGCTGGAGGGCAAGAGCATCGCCGTCATCACCGACGCGGGCACGCCCTGCATCTCCGACCCCGGCAACGAGCTCATCAAGACCGCCATCGAAAACGGCGTGCGCGTCGTCGGCGTTCCCGGCGCCTGCGCCGCGGTCACGGCGCTGTCCATCTCCGGCTTCGATCTCTCCACATTCTTCTTCTATGGCTTCTTCCCACGGGAGAACGCCGACCGCCGCCGCGTGCTGGATATGATGCGAAAGGGCGATACCAAGACCTACGCGTTTTACGAATCCCCCAAGCGCATCATGGGCGCGGTGGAGTTCCTCATCGACGCGGGGGCGGACGTGCAACTGTGCCTGTGCAACGACATGACCAAGCTCCATGAGATGACGTTCCGCGGCACGCCCGCCGAGGTGCGCGAGCAGCTGCTCGCCAAGGGCAACTACGAAAAGGGCGAGTACGCCATGATCGCCGAGGTGCAGGACGGGTATTTTCTGCGGGAGGTGGAGCACGTTAGCACGCCGGAGGCGATGCTGGTGGACTGCATGGTGCGAAACGGCGTGACCGCCAAGGATGCCATCAAGCTGCTTTTAAAGGACGACAACAACACCTACAGCAAAAACGAGCTGTACGCCGCGTATCTCGCATTAAAAAACCGCTTCGGCTGAGCCGAAGCGGTTTTCTTACAGTCTGGTGATGACCGGAATCACCATGGGGCTGCGCTTGGTCGTCTTGAAGAGGTAGTTGCTCACCGCGCTCTTGATCGCGCCGCGCAGCTCGCCCATGTCGCGGCCGCGGCGGCCCTTGACGCCCATGGCGGCGTTCATGGTCACGGTCTTGAGCTGCTCCATCAGCTCCTCGGACTCCTTGACGTAGATGAAGCCGCGGGTGACAATCTCCGGCTCGGAGAGCATTTCGCCGTTCTGCGCCGAGATGGGCAGCACCACGACCACCATGCCGTCCTCGGCAAGGTGCTTGCGGTCGCGCAGCACCACCGCGCCGACGTCGCCCACGCCGCTGCCGTCGACGAGCACCTCGCCGGCGTTGACCGCGCCGGGCACGACCTTCATCTGCCGCGCCGTGATCTCGATGCAGTCGCCGTTTTCGCAGATGGCGATGTTCTTGCGCTCCATGCCCATCTTCACCGCGAGATCCTTGTGGATCTGCAGCATGCGCTGCTCGCCGTGGACGGGAATAAAGTACTTGGGCTTCACCAGCGCGTGAATGATCTTGAGTTCCTCCTGGCAGGCGTGGCCGGAGACATGCAGCATATCCGCGCGGTCGTAGATCACGTCCACGCCCTTGCGGAACAGCTCGTTGATGACGCGGGAGACCGTGTTCTCGTTGCCGGGAATGGCGCTCGCCGAGATGATGACGCGGTCGCCGGGGCCGACTTCGATCTGCTTGTGCTGGGAGAACGCCATGCGGTACAGCGCGCTCATCTCCTCGCCCTGCGAGCCGGTGGTGACGATCACCTGCTTGTCGAGGGGGAGGGATTTGATCTTGTTGAGATCGACCACGGTGTTCTTCGGCAGCTTCATGTAGCCGAGGTCGGTGGCGACCTTGGTGACGTTCTCCATGCTGCGGCCGGAGACCGCGACCTTGCGCCCGCACGCCGCCGCCGCGTCGATGATCTGCTGGATGCGGTGGACGTTGGAGGCAAACGTCGTGACGATGATGCGCTGTTTGCACCCGGCGAAGAGGCGGTCAAAGGTCTTGCCGACCATGCTCTCGCTCATGGTGTAGCCCGGGCGCTCAACGTTAGTGGAGTCCGCCAGCAACGCCAGCACGCCCTCCTTGCCCAGCGCGCCGAAGCGCGCGAGGTCGATGACCTCGCCGTCGATGGGCGTGGAGTCGATCTTGAAGTCGCCCGTGTGGACGACGGTGCCGAGCCCCGTGTGGATGGCGAACGCCACGCTGTCCGCGATCGAGTGGTTGACGTGGATGAACTCCACGGAGAACTTGCCCGCCTTGACGGTCATGCCGCTCTCCACCGTGACGATCTTGGTGGACTTGAGCAGGCCGTGCTCCTCAAGCTTGAGGCGGATGAGCCCCGCCGTGAGGCGGGTGCAGTAGATGGGCATGTTGACCTGCTTTAAGACGTAGGGGATCGCCCCGATGTGGTCCTCGTGCCCGTGGGTGATGAATAAGCCGCGGATGCGGTTCTTGTGCTTGACCAGATAACTGACGTCGGGGATGACGCAGT
>CAMJGU010000097.1 GCA_946405325.1 uncultured Clostridia bacterium
GCGCTTTCCGCCGCGTTGGGATATGCCAAAGAATAAGAAAAGTGCATGAGTCTATTGATAGACTCATGCACTTTGTATAGGGAAATAGTGGGTTACGCGAACAAATCGTAGAGCATCTTCAAAAACAGCAATCCGAGCACGACGAACATCATGCCGCGGATCTTCTTGCTGCCGCCGCGGATGGCATAGCGCGCGCCGAGCAGATTTCCCACGATGTTGCAGGCAATCGCGGGCAGCGCCAGCTTCCAGAGGACGCTGGCGTGCAGGATCCACACCACCGCGCTGCCCACGTTGGAGGCGAGGTTCGCCGCCTTCGAGCAGCCCGACGCGGTGAGCAGGTCCATCGAGAGGAACGCCGTGAAGCAGAGGATCATGAACGTGCCCGTCCCCGGCCCCACCAGCCCGTCGTAGCAGCCGATGAACAGGCCAATCAGCGCCGAGACGAGCACCTCCCGCTTCGGCTCGACCGTGACGGCGGGCGCGGCGTCCGCGCCGAAATCGCGCTTGAGCACGAGGAACACCGCCACGCAGGGCAGCGCGATGAGCATGATGGTCTTGAGCGCCGCCTCGGGGATCATGGACGCGAGCTGTGCGCCGAGCGCCGAGCCGAGCAGTGCCCCCAGCGCCGCGGCGATCGCGGGGCGAAGCCGCACCTTGCCGCTGCGGAAGTACTTCATCGTTGCCATCAGCGTGCCGCAGCCGTTGACGACCTTGTTCGTCCCCGCCGCGAGGTGCGCGGGGATGCCCGCCATCAGATACGCGGGCAGCGAGATGATCCCGCCGCCGCCTGCGATGGAGTCCACAAAGCCCGCGAGGAAAACCAGCGGGCAGACGATCAGACAGGTTTTGAGAAAGGCGTCCATCGGGAACACTCCTTCCGGTAGTGTGTGGAAAGCATCGTATCACATGCCGCGGCAAAGCACCAGAGGGAGTTCTGATTTTTATACAGACTTATCATAATAACTGATAGAACAACCGCAGAAAAATGCGAATGATTCGCATATATTTACATCGACTTATCGATGAGAGGTGACAGAATGAATGAAATCAACGCAGAATATATCCGAAACACCTTGCCATCGCGAAAATCCGACGGACACAAGGGCGACTTCGGGAAGCTGCTCACCGTCGGCGGCGCGGTGGGCTATACCGGCGCACCGTACCTCGCCGCAAGCGCCGCCGTGCGCGCCGGCGCGGGACTGGTGTATCTGGGTGTACCACGGTGCATCTGGGCAATCGAGGCGGCGAAGTGCGCCTCCGCCATGCCCATTCCCCTGCCCGACGACGGCGAAAAGCTGACGGCGGACGCCCTTGCGCCGATTCAGGAAAAATTGCGCGTTTGCGATGTGCTCGCCCTCGGTCCCGGCCTTGGGCGCGGCGAGGGTGTGACACGCCTTGTCCACGCGCTGCTGCGGGAGACGGCGCAGCCGATCGTGCTGGATGCCGACGGGCTGAACGCGCTGTCCGAGGACGTGAGCGCTCTGGACGCCCGCCGGGGCCGCGTGACGATCCTCACACCCCACGACGGGGAGCTTGCGCGGCTGCTGGGCGTCTCGCTCGAAGAGCTCGCCAAGCGCGACCGCGCGGAGACCGCGCGAGACTTCGCCGTGCGATACGGCTGCGTGCTGGTGCGCAAGGACCACCGCACGCTCATTGCCCTGCCCGACGGGCGAGTGTTGGAGAATACCTGCGGGGGCAGCGCCCTCGCCAAGGGCGGCAGCGGCGACGTGCTGACCGGCGTGATCGCCGCGCTGCTGGCGCAGGGCGCGACGGCGGAGCATGCCGCCGCCTGCGGCGTATGGCTCCACGCCCGCGCGGGCGACCTGCTGGCGGAGGGGCTGACGGATTACTGCGTGAATCCCGAGGACGTGGTGAATTTGGGGCTTCCGGCGGCGTTTCGAGAGGTGACAAAAGCGGAGGGCTAAAGCCCTCCGCTTTTGCATTATCCCTTATTTTTCAGCCGCTTGTCCGACTTGACCGCCAGATGCGTGCCGATGCTCTGGAACAGCTGCACCAGCAAAATGAGCAGGATCACCGCCGCGACCATGATGAGGTACTTGTAGCGGTAGTAGCCGTAGTTCATCGCGATCTTGCCGAGGCCGCCGCCGCCGATGATGCCGCTCATGGCGGAGTAGCCGAGGATGGTCGTGATGGCGATGGTGGCGTTGGAGATGAGGCTCGGCACACTCTCGGGGATCATCACCTGCGTGATGATCTGCATCGGCGACGCGCCGAGGCTCTGCGCCATCTCGATGGTGTTCGGGTTCACCTCGCGGAGGCTGCCCTCGGCAAGGCGCGCGATGAACGGAAACGCCGCGATGACCAGCGGCACGATGCTCGCCACCGTGCCGACCACCGTGCCGACGATGGCGCGGGTCAGCGGGAACACCAGAACCATCAGAATGAGGAACGGAATGGAGCGCAGCAGGTTGATGATCACGTTCAGCGTCCGCATCAGCCACGCGGGCAGCGGGCGGATGCCATTCTTCTCGCCCACGACCAAAATCACGCCGAGCGGCAATCCGATGACGATGGCAAACGCCGTGGACAGGATCGTGACGTACACCGTCTCCCAGATCGCGAGCGGGAACTGGGTGCGGATGATCAGCCCCGCTTCTTCCAGGACTTCGGGCGCAAATAACTTGTCAAACATCAGAACTCCACCTCCTCTGCGTTCACGTTCTCCGCGGCGTTCATGTAGGCGATCGCGCGCTCCACAGCGTCGCCGCCGTCGCGGATGCCCAGCAGCATCGAGCCGTACTCGCGGCCCTCGATCGTGCGGGTGGAGGCGTAGGCGATGTTCGCCTCAATGCCCATCTCCACCGCCATGTGGGCGATCAGCGGCGTGGAGGTCGCCTCCGAGCCGTTGAACACCACGCGGATCGTGCGCTCGCCGGGGACGGCGTAGCCGGTCATGGCCTCGCCCTCCGGGAACACGAGCCGCTTCGCCGCGGCGGACTTCGGGTGGGAGAACACCTCGCCGACCTCGCCCTGCTCTGCGATCACGCCGCCGTCCAGAATGGCGACGTGGCGGCAGACGCTCTCCACCACGCTCATCTGGTGCGTGATGATGATGACGGTGATGCCGGTTTTCTCGTTGATGGAGCGGATCAGCTCCAGAATCGAGGACGTGGTCGTGGGGTCGAGGGCGCTGGTCGCCTCATCGCAGAGCAGTACCTTCGGATTGGTCGCCAGCGCGCGGGCGATGGCGACGCGCTGCTGCTGCCCGCCGGAGAGCTGCGCGGGGTACGCCTTCGCCTTGTCCTTGAGGCCCACGATGTCCAGCAGCTCCAGCGCGCGCTGCTCACGCCACTTCTTCTCGCCGCGGAGGCCGGAGAGCTTCAGCGGGAAGCACACGTTGTCGAGGCAGGTTTTCTGCATCAGCAGGTTGAAGCCCTGGAAGATCATCGTGATCTCCCGGCGCTTCTCGCGCAGCGCGCGGTCGGAGAGCGCGCCCATGTCCACGCCGTCGATGACCACGCTGCCGTCGGTGGGGCGCTCGAGCATGTTGATGGTGCGCACCAGCGTGGACTTGCCCGCGCCGGACATGCCGATGATGCCGAAGATATCGCCGTCGGCGATGGAGAGCGAGACGTTTTGCAGCGCCTGCACCTCCCCCTCGGCGGTGTGGAAGGTCTTGGAAAGGTTTTTGATCTCTATCATATGCTTATCTCCTCAAAAGGGAGCGGCAAGCCGCCGCTCCCTTGGAGTATAGTGGATTTATTTCAGTGCGTCAAGGTTTGCTTGCTTGCCGCCGTAGAGGCCCATCGGCTCGACGTGGATCGCGCCGATGCTGACGACCTTGGTGCCGTTCTCGGCGTTGAAGTCCTCAAGGTACGGCAGGTGCTGGAAGTAGTTGGCGTCGATCTCGCCGCTGTCGACGACGTTGTTGGGCTGGACGTAGTCGGTGAACTCCTTGACGTCGAGGGTGATGCCGCGCTCGGCGAGGATGCCCTTGACCACGTCGTTCAAAATCTCGGCGTGCGGGGTCGGGGTGGCGGCGATGGAGACGGTCGCGCCGTTCAGCGCGGCGTAATCCACGGAAGCGTCATAGCCGTCGGTGGGGTTGTCGACCACGGAGATGACCGCGCCGCCGTAGTTGGCGTTGATGTAGTCCACGACCTGCTGGCTCTCCAGCGCGGCGAGCAGCGCCTTGATGACCGGCTCCTCCTCGCGGCCCTCCTTCACGCAAAGGATGTTGCCGTAGGCGGAGAAGGAACCCTCGATGCCGAGGGAATCCGTGGCGGGATTCAGGCCGCCGTCGAGGGCGTAGTTGGAGTTGATAACGGCGTAGTCCACGTCCTTGAGGACGTTGGGCAGCTGCGCCGCCTCGACCTCGTTGATCTCGATGTTGT
>CAMJGU010000098.1 GCA_946405325.1 uncultured Clostridia bacterium
CGTATTGCAGATCGCGGGTGATCTGCACGTTGCCGCTGCTCTCGTAGCCGTTGCCATAGGACGAGACGGCGATGAACTCCACCTCGCTCTTGATCTGGCAGGCTCGGACAAGGTCGGACATAAAGAGGAAGCAGCCCTTCAGCACGCCGACGAACAGCGGGTTTTTGTCCTTGAACGCCTCAAACAGCTCGTCGCCCAGCTCCTGCACGCGCGTCTTGATCTGCTCCTCACTGTACAGAACTCTCAACAGATCCTGATCCATTGTACTCTTTGCCATAGTTTCTCCCTTTCCCGCTGCATTTATGTTTTGCTTTTCATTTCCGACGCGCACAGCGCCAATACGCCGCCCCGCCGCTCCGCGGTCACGCCGCGGGGCAGATCGAGATGCGTGCCGTACGGGCTTGCGCACAAGTCCTCGATCGCGCGATAGTGCCGCGCGGAAAAATCCTTTTTGCCCACCGGCAATGCGTCCAGCAGCAGCCGCACCATGCGGCCGCGCAGCGCCTCAGGCGCGGCGGTCAGCGTCTTGCACGGCACCGTCACGCGCGTTTCGCCGTAGGTCGCGCCGCCCTTCTCCAGCCGCTCGGCGGCGAGGGCGTCCAGATACTCGCTCTCGACGCGCAGGGTCTGCGCCGTCTCCGCGATGTGCGCCGCCGCGGCGCTGTTGAGCGTCGCGAGGCGCGGCATGATCTCGTGGCGGATATAGTTGCGCGTGTAGGCGTCGTCCAGATTCATCGCGTCCAGCCGGTGCGTCAGGCCGTTCGCCGCGGCATATGCCTCGATCTGCGCGCGGGTCACGCCCAGAAACGGGCGGATGTAGATGTCCCGCTCCGGCGCGATGCCGCCAAGCCCGCTCCGCGCGCCGCGGATGAGCTGAAAGAGCAGCGTCTCGGCGTTGTCGTCGGCGTGGTGCGCCGTGGCGACGCGGTCCGCGCCGATTGCCCGCGCGGTGCGGGATAAAAAGTCGTAGCGCGCCGCCCTTCCCGCCTCCTCGGTGGACACGCCCATGCGCGCCGCCAGCGCGCCGACGTCGGCGTGCTCGACATAGAACGGGATGCCGCGTGTCAGGCAAAAGTCCTTGACAAACGCCTCGTCGCCGTCCGCCGCTTCGCCCCGCAGGCCGTGGTGCAGGTGCGCCGCGGCGACGCGGACGCCCCGCGCGTGCAGCCAGTGCAGCAGCGAGATGGAGTCCACCCCGCCGGACACCGCCGCCAG
Organism: uncultured Clostridia bacterium; assembly: GCA_946405325.1. The sequence goes on from CAMJGU010000098.1 coordinate 1,216, forward strand.
AACAAACACGCCCTCCGGCAGCAGGCGCTTCGCCAGCGCCTCCGCCGCGTCCAGCCTTACCATCCTCCGCCGTCCTCTTCCCGGTTCTGCTCCAGCGTGGAGAAGGTCGTGAACTCGGGGGACCACTTCAGATTGACCTTGCCCGTGGAGCCGTGGCGGTTCTTGGCGATAATACACTCTGCAATATTTCTCTGCTCCGAATCCTCTTTGTAATAGTCGTCGCGGTAGATGAACATGACGATGTCCGCGTCCTGCTCGATGGCGCCGGAGTCGCGGAGGTCGGAGAGCATAGGGCGCTTGTCGTCGCGCTTTTCGTTGGCACGGGAGAGCTGCGAGAGGCACAGCACCGGCACGCTCAGCTCCTTCGCCATGATCTTGAGCATACGCGACATATCGCTGACCATCTGCTGTCGGCTCTCGGAGCCGTGGCCGCCTTTGCTGCCCGACGAGGTCATCAATTGCAGATAGTCGATCACGACCAGCGCCAGATTGTCGATGCGGCGGCACTTGGCGTTCATGTCCGCCACGGTCAGCAGCGGATTGTCGTCGATGCGGATATCCAGCGGGCTGAGGATGACCGTCGCCTCGGAAATCTCGTCCCAGTCGCGTTCGCTGAGATTGCCGGTGAGCAGCTTGTGGCTGTCCACCCGCGCCTCGTTGGACAAAACGCGCGTCACCAGCTGTTCCTTGGACATTTCGAGGGAAAATACCGCCACCGCCTTCTGCGTGGCCTTCGCCACGTTGAGCGCGATGTTCAGCGCAAGGCTGGTCTTGCCCATGCCGGGGCGCGCGGCGAGCAGCACCAGATCGCTGTCGCCGAAGCCGGCGGTCTTGTCGTCGATGGCGGAAAAGCCGATGGGCAGGCCGGGCTGCGCCTGACCGCCCGCGGCGGACAGCTCCACCAGATGGTCGATCACGCCCTTGAGCACAGGGCCGATGCGCTCCATATCCTGGGCGCTGCGTCCGCGGCGGATCGCGTAGATCTTCTGCTCCGCCGATTCCAGCACCGCCGCCGCGCCGCCCTCGCCGTCCTGCACCAGCCCCGTGATCTCACCGGCGGCCGTGGCAACGGCGCGCAGCAGCGCCTTGTCCAGCACGATGTCGGCGTACTCCAGCACGTTGGCGCTCGTCGGCGTGACCTCCATCAGCTCCGCGAGATAAGCGCGGGTGGTGGCGGCGTCAAAGGTGCCGTTTTTCTCCATCTCGCCGACCACCGTCAGCGCGTCGATGGGGCGGCTGTAGAGGAACATGGACTGGATGGTTTCGAACACCTCGCGGTTCTGACGCAGGTAGAAGTCCTCGGGGCGCAGCTTTTCCATCACGTCCTTGATGCAATCCGCGTCGATGAGCATGGAGCCCAGCACCGCCTGCTCCGCCTCTAAGCTGTGCGGCATCTGGCGATACAACAGTTCGTCGTCCACTGTAGGCATGATGGAATCACCTCCCTTGCAATCCGGTCATCGGGTCGTTACGCTTCCTCAACGACTTGAACCGAAAAGCTCGCGCTGACCTCATAGCCCAGCTTCGCCTTGATCTCGTGGGTGCCGAAGGTCTTGATGGGGTCGAGCACCAGCTGCTGCTTCGCGACCTCGACGCCGAACTGGGCGGCGAGCGCCTCGGAGATCTCCTTGCCGGTGACGGCGCCGAAGAGCTTGCCGCTCTCGCCGCCCTTGGCGGACACCTTGACGGTCTTGCCGCGGAGCTTGTCCGCGGTCTCCACGGCGGCGGCGCGGTTCGCGGCCTCCTCCTTGCGGCGGGCGGCGTCCTGAAGCTTCATGGTGTTGATGGCGTCGGGCGTCGCGGGGATCGCCAGCTTGCGCGGCAGCAGATAGTTGCGCGCGTAGCCCTCGGCCGCCTCGATCATCTCGCCCTTCTTGCCCTTGCCTCTGACGTCCTGCTGTAAAATGACTTTCATCTTGTGTTTCTCCTTTATCGAAAAATTATTCTTCCAAGTATTCGTTGATCGCGTTTATCAGCTGCTCGCGCACGGCGTCCACCGTGCCCTGCGGCACCTGCGCGCCCGCCGCGGTGGAGTTGCCCCCGCCGCCGAGCTTTTCCATGATGATCTGCACGTTGATCTCGCCCAGCGAGCGGGCGGAGAGGTTGACGCCCTCGCCCTTCTTGAACAGCACAAACGACGCGCGCACGCCCTGGAGCGTCAGCAGCTCGTCCGTCGCCTTGGCAGCGGTGACGCGATCGACCTCCTCCTCCAGCGCGGCGATGGCGATGTCGTCGTGGAACATCTCCGCATGGCGGATGATGCTGTAGCGCTCCACCATCTCGTCCAGCCCGCCCTGGAACAGCCGCTGCACATCCGCGGTGTCCGCGCCCGCGCGGCGCAGGTACGCCGCCGCGTCAAAGGTACGCCCGCCGGTGCGCTGGGTGAAGTTCTTGGTGTCCAGCACGATGCCCGCGAGCAGTGCCTCCGCCTCGGCGCGCAGGATGTCGCCCGGCTCGACTAAGTATTGCAGCAGCTCCGTCACCAGCTCCGACGCGGACGAGGCGTAGGGCTCGTGGAAGTTGAGCGCCGCGGATTCGATGTAGCTGGCGGCGCGGCGGTGGTGGTCGATGACCGCCACGCGGTTGACCGCGTCGAGCAGGGATTCGGATTCGACAAAGTCCGGGCGGTTGGTGTCCACCACCACCAGCAGCGCGCCGGAGCGCGCCATGATGAACGCGTCGTTGCCGCTGATGAAGGTGTCCTGATACTCCGGCAGCGCCTTGAGCCGCGCGAGCACCGCCTGGGCGGCGTTGTCCTCCATGTCGATGACGATCTGCGCCTTTTTGCCCTTCTTGCGGGCGATGCAGGCGACGCCCGCCGCCGCGCCGACCGCATCCATGTCCGCGTGCTTGTGGCCCATGACGAACACCTGCGACGCGTCGGCGATCAGCTCGCCCAGCGCGTTCGCCATAACGCGGGACTTGACCTTGGTACGCTTCTCCGACGCCTGGGATTTGCCGCCGTAGAACTCAAAGTCGAGGCTGTTGCGCACGACCACCTGATCGCCGCCGCGGGAGAGCGCCATTTCGATGGACAGCGACGCGTACTGGAAGAGCGTCGCGAAGTCCGGCACGTCCTTGCCCACGCCGATGGAGAGCGTCGCGGCGACGCCGTCCTCGGTCAC
>CAMJGU010000099.1 GCA_946405325.1 uncultured Clostridia bacterium
GCCGACGATCCCATCCTCGGCTTCACCGTCGGCATCGAGGACGACGTGACGCATCTTTCGCTGCCCTGCAAGCCCTTCAGACACCCCGATCCCGAGACGGTCAGCTGCAAGTTCTGGGGTCTCGGCGGCGACGGCACCGTGGGCGCGAACCACAATACCATCCGCATCATCAACGAGACCACCGAGAAATACGGGCAGGCATACTTTGAGTACGACTCCAAGAAGTCCTTCGGCGTCACGAAGTCGCATCTGCGCTTCTCGTCGCACCCCATCGAGAGCAGTTACTACGTCAAGCGCGCGGACTTCATCGCCTGCCACAATCCCACGTTCATCAACCAGTACGACGTGGCGCAGGAATTGAAGGACGGCGGCACACTGCTGCTCAACTGCCAATGGTCGCCCGACGAGCTGGACGAAAAACTCTCCGCCGCCGTCAAGCGGACGCTCGCGGCAAAGCACGCCGAGTTCTACATCATCGACGCAACGGCGATCGCGGAAAGGCTCGGCCTCGGCAGCCACACGAACACGGTGCTGCAATCGGCGTTCTTCTCGCTCATGGAGATCATCCCGAAAAAGCAGGCGCTCGACGAGATGAAAAACGCCGCTCGCAAGGCGTACTTCGCCAAGGGCGACGAGGTGGTCGCCAAAAACGTCGCCGCCATTGACGCGGGCGCGGACGCGCCGGTGAAGATCGACATTCCCGCGAGCTGGGCGAACGCCGAGGATGCGCCCGCAGAGGGTGCGGCGCTGCCGGATGTGGTCAAAAACATTCTCTTCCCCATCAACCGCCAGAAGGGCGACGACCTGCCGGTGAGTACGTTTCGCGATTACAAGGACGGTCACATCGACATGGGCCTCACCGCCTTTGAAAAGCGCGGCATCGCGACGCACATCCCCAAATGGGATGCCGAGAAGTGCATCCAGTGCAACCGCTGTTCTCTGGTCTGCCCTCACGCGGTCATCCGCCCGTACCTGCTCTCCGACGAGGAGAAAAACCGCGCGCCAAGCGGATTCACTTGCATCCCCGCAAACGGCGCGGCGAAGGGGTATCACTTCACCATGCAAGTCTCCGCGCTTGACTGCACGGGCTGCGGCTCCTGCGCGTCGGTCTGCCCTGCCAAGGAAAAGGCCTTGACCATGGTGAGCGCCGAATTTACCGACGAACAGAGGGCATGCTGGGAGTATGCCTTGACACTCCCCGACAAGGGGCAGCTGTTCGACCTTTACAGCATCAAGGGCAGCCAGTTCCGAGCGCCTCTTGTCGAATTTTCGGCGGCGTGCGCGGGCTGCGGCGAGACGCCGTATGCCAAGCTCCTGACGCAGCTCTTCGGCGAGCGCGTCTACTGGGCGAACGGCACCGGCTGCTCCCAGGCGTGGGGCGCACCGATGCCCGGTATCCCCTACACCCTCAACAAGCGCGGCTTCGGCGTCGCGTGGACGAACAGCCTGTTCGAAAACAACGCCGAGCTGACGCTCGGCATGTTCCTCGCCGTGCGACAGCAGCGCGAGCACATCAAGGGCAAGGTCGAGGCGTACGCCGCCGAGGCGAACAGCGCCGCGGCAAGGGCGTGGCTGGACGCCTACGAGGACTTCGACGCCTCGCGCAAGGCGAGCGACGCGCTGATCGCGGAGCTGGAGGCGAGCGCGTCCCCCCGCGCGGCGGAGATTCTGGAGCGCCGCGACCAGCTCGCGAAAAAGTGCTTCTGGATGTTCGGCGGCGACGGCTGGGCGTATGACATCGGCTTCGGCGGGCTCGATCACGTCGTCGCCAGCGGCGAGGACATCAACGTATTCGTCATCGACACTGAGGTGTACTCCAATACCGGCGGACAAAGCTCCAAGGCGACGCCGCTCGGCGCGGTGGCGCAGTTCGCCTCCGCGGGCAAAAAGAGCCGTAAAAAAGACCTCGGCGCGATCTTCCGCACGTACGGCAACGTCTACGTCGCGCAGGTCGCGATGGGCGCCGACCCGAATCAGCTCATCCGCGCCATCAAGGAAGCGGAGGCGCACAAGGGGCCCAGCGTCATCGTCGCCTACACGCCCTGTCAGGCGCACGGCATCAAGGCGGGCATGGCGAACGTGCAGGCGGAGATGAAGCGCGCGGTGGACTCCGGCTACTGGCTGCTGTACCGCTACGATCCGGAAAAGGAGCAGCCCATGACCGTCGATTCCAAGGCGCCCAGCATGGCGTACGAGGACTTCCTCGACGGCGAAACGCGCTACGCGGCGCTCAAGCGCACGTTCCCGGAGAACGCGCAGGCGCTGTTCTCCGCCGCGACGCGCGACGCGGACGAGCGCTATCGCGACTACAAGCAGCAGGAGACGCTGCGAAAAGAGGTATAACGCGCGAAAACGGCGAGCGGTGTTCCGCTCGCCGTTTATAAAATCTTCCAGCGCGCTCCTTGGATAAATTGGCGCGATTTTCAAAGACTATCCTTGGAAATCAACCGACAAAGGAGTTTACCCGATATGAAAGCAACCGGAATCGTGCGGCGCATTGACGACCTGGGCCGCGTCGTGATCCCAAAGGAGATCCGCAGGACCATGCGGATCCGCGAGGGCGACCCGCTGGAAATTTTTACCAATAAGGACGGCGAGGTCATCTTCAAAAAGTATTCCCTGCTCGGCGGCGTGGACGAGTTCGCCGCGCAGCTGTGCGAGACGCTGAGCAAGACCACCGGCGCGACCGTCGCCGTCACCGACCGCGACAGCGTCATCGCCGCGGCAGGCAGCGCGCGGCGCGACCTCATCGGCAAGCACATCTCGCCGCAGCTCGAGCAGATCATGGAGGACCGCGGCATCTACCGCGCCGGCGGCGAGGAGCGCAGCGTGTTCGTCACCGAATCGCTCGACCGCTACTGCGCGTCCATTGCCGCGCCCATCATCTCCGAGGGCGACGCGCTGGGGCTGGTGGTGTTCGTGTCCAACGAGGGCGATCCCCCGGCGGGCGACACCGAGTACAAGCTGGCGCAGACCATCGCGGGCTTCCTCGGACGGCACATGGAGGCATAAATAAAAAGACGGCAAACGCCGTCTTTTTATTTATGCCGCAAAATCAGGCGAAGTCCGCCGCCTCCGTCAGCTCCGATGCGTAGTGCTCCACGCGGTCGCGGATCTCCGCGAGCGTCTCCTCGTCCATCGCCTCGTGCTCCTCGACCTTGACGAGGCCGGAGGCGGTCTTGCAGGCTTCCATATAGTCGTTCGTCAGCTTGCGCAGGCGGGCGGAGAGCTGCTGCATGATCATGATCACCTTGGCGGGGCTTTCGCGGAACAGCTCGCCGAGACCCTCCTCAGTGATCTCCGTCACCTTGGTGCCGTTTTCCAGAGCCACCGCCGTGGCGCTGCGCGGCGCGTGGTCGATCATGCCCATCTCGCCCAGAAAATCACCGCTCTCGAGCACCGTGAGCAGCTTCTCCTGCTTCGTGCCGTAGCCGCTGTATACACCGACTCTGCCCCAGTAAATATCAAACATGCTGTCACCGGCGTCGCCCTGGCGGAAGATCACTTCGCCCTTTTTGTACTTTTTCTGTTCCATGGCCGTTCTCCTTTCCATCACAGCATCGCGATCGTCGTCGGCGAGTAATACAGGCCGGCGCTGCTCGAACCCATGTACTTCATGCTCTCGTTGAAAATCGCCGCGAACTTCTTCAGTGCGCCCATCAGGCCGCCCTTCTGCTCGCCGTCGTCGTCCTTCGCCTTCCACTCGGCGATGGTCTTGCAGACCTCCTCGTAATCGGCGGTCAGCTCGCGCAGACGGCGCGTCTGGCCGCGCATGATCTCCAGCAGCTTGTCCGGTGCGGAGCCGAAGTATTCGTTGATCTCCGCCGCCGTGACTTTCTCCAGCGTCACGTCGCTGAGCGCCACCGCGGTGGCGCTGCGCGGATAAACCTCAACGACGGACATCTCGCCGAAGATGCGTCCCGCGCCAAGCTCCGTCAGTTTCTTTTCGTCCTCCGTGCCGTATTTCACGTAAATGCCGACACTGCCGCTGCGCACCTCAAACAGGGTGCTTCCGAATTCGCCTTCGCGGAAGATCACATCGCCTTTCTGAAATGATACCTGTGCCATCTTCTTGCTTCCTTTCTATATAAAATAAGGGTTTCTTATCTTCTGCCGCCAAAGCCGCCTCCGCGGCCTCCGCCAAATCCGCCGCCCCGGCTGCCTCCGCCGAAGCCTCCGCCCCGGCTCGATCTGCCGCCAAAGCTGCTGCGGCTGCTGCCGCCGCCGAAACCGCCGCCGCGGCCTCCGCCGAAGCTGCCGACGCGCGGCGAAG